>NZ_JBHWCL010000081.1:0-41758 GCF_042735125.1 Kitasatospora sp. NPDC059599
AACCGTTTCCGGGGGGCCCCCGTGCCCCCCCCACCGTCCACCCGAGGTACCCGGGGGCGGCACGGGCGGTACTCCTGCGTCACATAGGATGTCCGGCCGGAGGGGGGGCGGAACCGGCGGGGAGAGGACAGGTGCGGGAAGTACGCACGGCACGGACCACCACCGACTACGAGGCGACGACCGGGCGCATCGCGGGTCTCCCACTGCGGAGACACCACGTCCTGCTGGTCGCCTGGACGGTGCTCTGGTTCTTCCTGGTCGAACCGAGCGGCGGCTTCTCCTGGCACTACCTGCGCCAGGGCGAGCAGCTGCTCTTCAGCGGCCAGTCCGACGGTGGACTGTCGCTCTACGCCCATCACCCGGAGCTGCAGATCGGCCCGGTGAGCCTGGCCGCGGCCCGGCTCACCGCCCCGTTCTCGCCGCACACCGGCCAGCTGGTCGCGGAGGCGGCGAGCGCCGCGCTCGGCCTGGTGATGCTGGTCGTGGTCGGCCGCACCGCGGCCCTCTACTACCTGGGCACCGGCACCAACCACCGTCGGCTCCAGCAGCGCCTGCTGATCGCCGGACTGGCCTTCATCCCGATGTGGGTCGAGGTGTCGGTCCGCTTCGCGCACCTGGACGACGTCCTCGCGCTGTTCTTCACCACCCTCGCCGCACACGCCCTGGCCCGCGGCAAGCCCACCCAGGTCGCGATCTTCCTGGCGCTGGCGGTCGATTCCAAGCCCTGGGCGATCGCCTTCGCCCCGCTGATCCTGGCGCTGCCCCGGCCCGCCTGGCTGCGCACCGCGCTCTGGTTCGCCGCCCTGGTGGCGATCGCCTGGCTGCCGTTCTACCTGGGCAACCTGGACACCATGGCGGCGGCCAAGTTCACCATCCCCAACCAGCCCGCGTCCGCGCTGCGCTGGTTCGGGGTGACCGACCCCGCCACCCCCTGGTGGGACCGCCCGACCCAGTTCGCGCTCGGCCTTGGCCTCGGCAGCATCGCCGTGTGGCGCGGCCGCTGGCCGGCCGTGGTGCTGCTCGGCGCGGACGCCCGGATCCTGCTCGACCCGAGCGTCTACACCTACTACACGGCCTCCATCCTGCTCGGCACCCTGCTCTGGGACGCGGTCGGGCAGAAGCGGCTCGTCCCCTGGTGGAGCTGGATCGCGCTGGCCGCGCTGTACGGCGGCACGCTGCTGCTCCCGTCCGACTCGGCCCGCGGCTTCGTCCGGCTCGCCTTCGTGGTGGTCTCCGCCGCCTACGTGCTGCTCTGGCCCACCCAGCAGCCCCGCCGGCCGCGGGCCGGCGCCCAGGGCGACGGCGGCGGACGCCGGTCGGCCCGGCGGCGCGAGCGGGAGCTGGTCGGCGCCGACGCCTGAGGACCCGGCGCCCGGGAAGCCGGGTGCCGGGGTCCGCGAAGGGGTCCGCCAAGGGGTCCGCCGAGGCACCGTCGAAGCGGCCCGCCGGGGCACCGTCGAAGGTGCCCGCGATGGCGGCTTGACCCTCACGCGACGTGAGAGCCGAGGGTGGTGGTCAGCACCAGGGAGGAATTCCGATGACCGCTGAGGGCTACTCGGTCGGCACCGTGGCGAAGATCGCCAAGGTGACCGTCCGCACCCTGCACCACTACGACGAGATCGGTCTGCTGTCCCCCGCCGGCCGTACCCGGTCCGGCTACCGCCGGTACGTGGACTCCGACCTCGACCGGCTGCAGCAGATCCTCTTCTACCGCGAGCTCGGCTTCCCCCTGGAGGAGATCGCGGCGATCCTGGACGACCGCTCGGTCAGCCCGAGCGAGCACCTCCGGCGGCAGCACCGACTGCTGACCGACCGGATCAGGCACCTCCAGGACCTCGCCACAGCCGTCGAACACGCCATGGAGGCACGGAGAATGGGCATTCAGCTGACCCCGGAGGAGAAGTTCGAGATCTTCGGCGAGGGCTACCAGGAGGACTGGGAGCAGGAGGCCGAGCAGCGCTGGGGCGACACCGAGGCCTGGGCCGAGTCGCAGCGCCGCACCGGCAGCTACTCCAAGGCCGACTGGGAGCGGATCCAGGCCGAGATGACCGGGCTCAACACCCGCCTGGCCGAGGCGCTCACCGCCGGCGAGCCCGCCGACGGCCGGGTGGCCACCGACCTCGCCGAGGCGCACCGGCAGCACATCTGCCGGAACTTCTACGACTGCACGTTCACCATCCACCGCGGACTGGCCGGCCTGTACGTCTCCGACCCGCGCTGGACGAGCATGTACGAGGAGATCGCGCCGGGCCTGGCGCAGTGGCTGCACGACGCCATCGTCGCCAACGCGGACCGGCGCGAGCAGGCCTGAGCCGCCGGACCGCGCAGGGACTACGCCACCCCGCGCCCGAAGGAGCGCCGGTAGGCGGTCGGCGAGGTGCGCATCACCCGGCCGAAGTGGTGCCGGAAGGTCGCGGAGCTCTCGAAGCCGACCGCCGCGGCGATCTCCTCGACCGTCCCGTCCGGTGACTCCAGCAGCGGCAGGCTGGCCGCGATGCGCTGGGTGACGACCCAGCGCATCGGGCTGGTCCCGTTGCGGGCGGTGAAGTGCCGCAGGTACGAGCGGTCCGACATCCGGGCGGCGCGGGCCAGCACCGGGACGGTCAGCGGCGCGGAGAGGTGGTCCAGCGCCCACTGCATGCTGCGGGCGACGCCGTCGTCGTCCTCCTCGACCGGCCGGACCGCCGCCTCGATGAACTGGGCCTGCCCGCCGTCCCGGTGCGGCGCCACCACGAAGCGGCGGGCCACGGCGTTGGCCACCCTGGCGCCGTGGTCCCGGCGGACCAGGTGCAGGCAGAGGTCGATCCCGGCCGCGCTGCCCGCGCTGGTGAGCACGTCGCCGTTGTCCACGTACAGCACGTCCGGATTGACCCGCACCGCCGGGTGGCGCTGTTGGAGCAGCTCGGCGTACCGCCAGTGGGTGGTCGCGTCCCGACCGTCCAGCAGTCCCGCGGCGGCCAGCGCGAAGGCGCCCGAGCAGATCGACACGATCCGGGCGCCGCGCTCGTGCGCGGTGCGCAGCGCCGCGACCAGCCCGGGGGAGACCGTGCCGCCGAACGCGTTCGGCACCCCGGGCACCACCACGGTGTCGGCCGCCGCCAGCTCGTCCAGCCCGTGCCGGGCGGTCAGCGTGAAGCCGCCCACCGCGTCCAGGGCCGTCCCGGGCCGGTCGGCGCACACCTTCAGCCCGTACCAGGGCGTCGCCAGCAGCCCGGCCAGCTCGGGCCGGGCCAGTCCGAAGACCTCGACCACGACGCCGAGTTCGAACGGCGCCATGCCCTCGAAGGCGTACACCGCGACGTCGTGCACGGGCTCCGGCCGCCGCCCGATGGCGACGGACACCGGGCGCCGGCCCGGCCCGGCCTCCGCGTCGGTGCCGACCGGGCCCTCGACGTCCTGCTCGGCCATGCGAACCCCCTGCTCACGGGTGGCGGAATTGCCGGTGAGTGTAGCCGTCCCGGCCACCTCGGAAATTTCTTCGAACCCACCTGCAACCTCCACCCCCGCCACACGTCCATGGGTACGGGGGCGGAGAGAACCGGGCCGAGGGCGACTGGGAAGATCCCTCCGATCACGATCTTGATCAGGTGATACGACGGTCCGGCGAACGCCGTCACCGTCCCGGGGGAAAGCGGAAACGCAGATGTCCATGGCCATCGGGCCGATCGTTGCGCCGAAGGGGGCGCGCGGATTCACCATCCGAGGGGTGGTCACCGCGCTGTTCGGCGCCCAGGAGGCCGGCGAGCCGCTCGTCGGCCCCACCACCGAGCAGGAGGCCAAGCAGCGCCGGTCCGGTTTCCGGCTGCTGCGCGGCGGGCGCAAGCCGGCCGAGGACCGGCCCACCCTGACCGACCTCTACCACGCGCACCGGCTCGGCCTGGTCCGGATGGCCGTGATGCTGGTCGACCACCAGGACCTGGCCGAGGACGTCGTCCAGGACGCCTTCACGCAGCTGTACCAGCGCCACGGCGAGGAGCTGGACGACCTCGACAACGCCCTCGGCTACCTGCGGACCTCGGTGGTCAACGGCGCCCGCTCGATGCTGCGCCGCCGCAAGACCGCCCGCGAGTACGTGCCGCCGCACGAGGCCGACGCCCCGTCCGCCGAGGACCACGCGGTCCTCAACGACGAGCACCGGCGGGTGCTCGTGGCCCTGCAGGAGTTGACTCCACGCCAGCGGGAGGTGCTGGTGCTGCGCTACTGGTCCGACCTGTCGGAGGCGCAGATAGCCGAGACCCTGGGACTGTCCCGGGGCGCCGTGAAGTCCACGGCCAGTCGCGCCCTGGACGCCTTGGAAAAGCACCTGGAGAAGGTTCGATGACCGACAAGCTCCACCGCCGCAGCGGCGGCGACGGCGACGAGCCGGCCGAGACACCGACGGAACGGCTGCTCCGCGAGGCACTGGGTGCGCGCGCCGCCCTGGTGACGGCGAACAGCCTGCGCCCGGCCGCGCCCCCGAAGCACCGGATCCGCCGGCTGCGCCCGGTGTACACCGTCGCCGTCCCGTTCGGCCTGGCCGCCGCGATGGCGCTCGGCGTGCTCACCTTCCACGGCGAACCGGTCGCCCACGACCAGGTCCCGCCCCCGGCCGCCACCCTGACGGCCGCCCCGAGCCCCAGCCCGACCGCCGAGCCGACCCCCACCCCGTCGGCCACCCCCACCGACACCGGCACCCCGACGGGCGACCCCGAGACCGAGGTCCCGCTCGCCGACGGCACACCGACGTCCTCCGCGTCGGCCACCAACACCGCACCCCCGGTGGGCCCGTCGACGCCGTACACGTTCCGGGGCGTCAAGTTCAAGGTCCCGGCGGGTTGGAAGGCGGTGCAGACGGCGGCCGACAGCGTCTGCGTCCTGAGTCCCGGCGCGCCCACCGACCCGCAGCAGGGCTGGCCCCAGGGCAGGTGCGTGCCCTACGGCGTCCTGGTCGTCGCCTACAACGGCCCGGACGAGAGCGAGCACGCGATCTGGCCCACGACGGGTGACCTGGCGTCGGATTCGGGCTTCAGTCATGAGCCGAGCTGCCCGGTGTGGGGCCATCCCTACATCCCCACCGCGCCCTACACGTCGATCGGCGCGGCCGTGCGGACCCGGCCCACCGTCGCCGGGAAGACGGCCGACAAGACCCAGTGGAAGGCCACCTGCAAGCCCGGCGACTCGTTCACGGCCCAGATGTGGGGGCTGAGTTCGGACCAGGTGTTCGTGGTGGCGAACGGCCTCAAGGACGACTACCAGGCCGGCCTGCAGTCGATCGTCAACAGCCTGGACGTCAGCGGCCACAAGGCGCCGGGGGCGGCGACGCCGTCGGCGGATCCGGTGACCAGCACGACCGTCGCCGTCACGCAGAGCGGGTTCCTGCCGGGCGGGATGGTGTCCGCGAAGGACGGGCCGGTGACCTTCTCGGTGACGTACCGGAACACCGGCACGGCCAACCTGCCGTCGGTCCAGCCGCTGGTCTTCACCGATCCGTACCCGGGGACGCCGGACAGTCCGATCCCGATGAACGCCGGCAAGCTGGAGCGTCAGGACGGCGGCACCTGGACCCAGTTGAGCATGTCGCCCGGAAGCGGCATGGACTACGCGACGGGCGGCAAGTCGGCCACCTTCCCCCTGGCGCCGGGCGCGAGTCGCACGGTGACGTACCGGCTGACCGTCGACCCCGCCGACGGGCCGGGGATCATGCCGGTGCGGATGCAGGCGACGTTGCCGTACGACGGCAGCGGCCGGCTGACCGTGATCGGTGAGGCGATCGTTCGGGAGAACGTCGTGAAGTAGCCGGTCGGCGACGGCCCCCGAGGCGCCGTGACCAGGAAATCCCCTGGTCACGGCGCCTTTCGGCGTTCCGGGCCGAGGCCGCGAAAAACTTTCGGATCCACCTGCAACCCCCCGGCGGGTCGGACGTCTATCAGGGTGAGAGGCGGGGAGAGCGAGCCGGCGGGGCCGGGGCTCGGGCCGACTCCCCGGGGCGCCGACGAGCCGTTCGTTCGCCCGGAACCACCATCACCATCACCATGTCCTGGGGGACCGTTCCATGAGCACGTCCGTTGTTGCCCGTATTGCGAAGATTGTCCCCCTGGCCGTCATCGCCGCCGTCGGTGTCGCCGCCTGCGGCCCCGCGGAGCCCGGCTCCTCGGCCGCCCCGAGCGCCACGCGGTCCGCCGCGAGCGTGGTGACCACCGCCCCGGCCGCGCCGACCGGGTCCCCCGCCGCGTCGGCCACGCCCGTCCCGGCCGAGCCGAGCGCCACCCCCTCCGCCGCCGCCACCACCCCGAGCGAGGCCGGGTCGCCCGCCGCGGTGGCCGTCGGGGCAACGGCGAAGCCCTCCGCCAAGCCTTCCGCCCAGTCCTCCGGCAAGCCGGTCGCCAAGCCGGTCGCCAAGCCGGTCGCCAAGCCGGTCGCCAACCCCGTCAGCGGGAACGGCGGCATCGGGATCACCTTCGACGGCCTGAACGACGGCCGGCAGGTCCAGGTGGGCGAGCAGGTGGCCTTCTCGGTGACCTGGAGGAACAACGACTCCTCGGGCAGCCGCGCGGTGGCGCCGGTGGTGGCGACCCAGGAGTTCGAGGGCGCGAAGTGCCAGCGCGGGCTCGCGATGGCGCAGGGCAAGCTGGAGCGAAAGGACGCCTCGGGCTGGAAGGCCATGCCGGCGCTGAGCCAGGGCGGCGGGATGGACTACGCGGGCACGGGTGACGACGCGGCCTTCACCCTGGCGGCGGGCGAGAGCCGGACCGTCCAGTACCGGATGGTCCTCGACGCGGGCAACCAGCCGGGCCGGCTGGCCGTCGAGGCGGACGCGGTGCAGCCGTCCTCCCTCACCGTCATGACGAAGAGCGTGGTCACCGCGTCGGTCGTCGACCGCCACCGCCCGGTGGTGACCTCGGTGTCCGGGCCCACCGCGCTGGTCGTGGGCGGGGCCCCGACCGAGTTCTCCTTCGGGGTCTCGTCGCCGGACGGGTCGGCCCTGCTGCGCCCGGTGGTGCGGCTGTCCCTCCCGGCGGGCGCGGGCCTGACCGGGGCGGACGTCACGATGGAGGCGAAGGTCGGCAACGAGTGGAAGTCCTTCGAGGTGACCCCGGACTGCAACGGGCGGCTCGGGGTGGCGCCGGCCGAGCTGGTCGGCGTCCTGCGGGGCAACCCGGTCGAGTACACGTTCCGGGTCGGCCTGAAGCGGACCGGCAGCGCCGCGCCGGTGGAGATCCAGGTCGGCGGGGACTCGGACGGCCACGCCGGCGAGACCGTCGCGGTCCGGCCCGCCGTCCGGCGCTGACCGCCGGACGCACGAGGGCCCGGCCCGCTGCCGGACGCACGAGGGCCCGGCCTCCCGTCGCGCGGGGCCGGGCCCTTCGGGGCGCGGTGGCTCAGGCGAGCGAGGCCATCCAGGCCTCGACGTCCTCGGAGCGGCGGGGCAGGCCGGCCGAGAGGTTCTCGTTGCCGTCGGCGGTGACCAGGATGTCGTCCTCGATGCGGACGCCGATGCCGCGGTACTCCTCCGGCACGGTCAGGTCGTCCTGCTGGAAGTACAGGCCGGGCTCTACGGTGAGGACCATGCCGGGGACCAGCAGGGCGTCGACGTGCTCCTCGCGGCGCGAGTGGGCGCAGTCGTGGACGTCGAGGCCGAGCATGTGGCCGGTGCCGTGGAGGGTCCAGCGGCGCTGCAGGCCGAGTTCCAGGACCTTCTCGACGTCGTACACGGAGGCGTCCAGCAGGCCCCAGGCGAGCAGGCGCTCGGCGAGCACCCGCTGCGAGGCCTCGTGGAAGTCGCGGAAGCGGGCGCCGGGCTTCACCGCGGCGATGCCGGCTTCCTGGGCGTCGTACACCGCGTCGTAGATCTTGCGCTGCAGGTCGGTGAAGCGGCCGTCGATCGGGAGGCTGCGGGTGACGTCGGCGGTGTAGAGCGTGTGGGTCTCCACGCCGGCGTCCAGGAGCAGCAGCTCGCCGGGGCGCACGTCGCCGTCGTTGCGGACCCAGTGCAGGGTGGTGGCGTGCGGGCCGGCGGCGGCGATGGTGCCGTAGCCGACGTCGTTGCCCTCGACCCGCGCGCGGCGCCAGAAGGTGCCCTCGATCCAGCGCTCCGAGGTGGCGACGGCCTGGCCGAGCTCGCGGACCACGTCGGTGAAGCCCTTGACGGTGGCGTCGCAGGCGGCGCGCAGCTCGCCGATCTCCCACTCGTCCTTGACCAGCCGCAGGCCGCTCAGGAACTCCTTGAACCCGGCATCCTTGTCGGCGTCGAGGACGTCGGCGAGCGCGGCCTCCAGACCGGCGTCGTAGCCGCGGACGATCCGGGTGGGGGCGGCGGAGGCGGCGGCGCGCGCGGCCAGCTCCTCGGCGACCTTGCGGACGTCGCGGGCGGGCAGGCCGAGCAGCTGCTCCTGCTCGGTCAGGCTGTGCCGGCGGCCGACCCACAGCTCGCCGTGGCCGTCCAGCCAGAACTCGCCGTTCTCGCGGTCGGAGCGGGGCAGCAGGTAGAGGGTGAACTCGTGGCCGGCGTCGCCGGTCGGCTCGGCGACCAGCACGGCGTCCTCGGTCTGGTCACCGGTGAGGTGCACGTACTCGCTGGAGGCGCGGAAGGCGTAGTCGGTGTCGTTGGAGCGGACCCGCAGGTTGCCGGCCGGGACGACCAGGCGCTCGCCGGGGTGGGCGGCGGACAGCCGGGCGCGGCGCTCGGCCGCGTACGGGGCCTGGGCGACGGGGACGAGGCCGTGCAGCTCGGTGTCGGCCCAGCCGGACTTCATGGAGGCGGCCAGCTCGTCGGAGATGTCGCCGTAGAGGCCGTTCTTGCGTCCCTTGAACTCCTGCGGCTCCTCGCCGCCCTCGGCCTCGGGGTTCTCGGCCACCGCGGGGGTGCGGTCCTCGGTCACGTGCAACGCCTCCTTGGGGGTGGTACCGCCGCCCCTCGGGGGAGTGTCGGATCGCGACACGCGCGGGCGGCCGTGCGTCCATGGTACGGACGCCCGGCCGTTCGCCCTCCACCCGACCTCGGCCGGGGGACTCCATGGGCCCGGTGCCTCCGTCCGGACCGGTGCCGGTCAGTCGAAGCGGGCCGCCAGCAGCATCAGGTCGTCGGTGGCCGCCGCCGCGGTGGCCGGGTCCGGGCAGACGGCCAGCAGGTGGGCGCAGAGCCGGTCCGGGTCGATCCGCACGTCGCGCGGGGCGTCGGCGGCGGCCCGGCGCAGGTTGGCCTGTCCGGCGTGCAGGGTCGGGCCGCAGCGGCGGGCCAGGCCCTCGGTGTAGAGCAGCAGGGTGTCGCCGCGCCCGGCGGTGAGCTCGACCCCGGGCGCCTCCCAGCAGGCCAGCATGCCGAGCGGGGCGGAGAGCGAGGTCTCCACGAACTCGGCGCCGTGCCGGCCGACCAGGACCGGCGGGCAGTGTCCGGCGCCGGCGAGGGTGATCCGGCGCTCCTCGGGCTCGATCCAGGCGTAGACGGCGGTGGCGGTGCGGGTCGGCTCGGTGGTCTTGAGCAGCAGTTCCAGGTCGCCCAGGACGGAGACCGGGTCCTCGCCCTCCAGGACCGCGTACGCCCGCAGCGCGGCCCGTACCCGGCCCATCGCGGCGGCCGCGCCGGCGGCGGAGCCGGGGCCCGCGCCGGGGCCGTCGCCGGAGACGGAGCCGACGGTGAGGCCGACGGTGCCGTCGGGCAGCGGGATGGCGTCGTACCAGTCGCTGCCGCAGGAGTGGTCCAGCCCGGCCGGGACGAGCCGGGCGGCCAGCCGCAGGCCGTCGGTACGGGGGAGGTGGTCGGGCAGCAGGCCGCGGCGCAGCGCCTCGGTGGTGCGCAGGGTCCGGTCCGCCTCCAGCTGCTTGGCGAGCAGCGGGGCGGCGACCTCGCAGTACCGGCGGGCGAGTGCGCGCCGGCAGTCGGCCGGCACGGCGGGCTCGTCGTAGAACCAGAGGGCGGCGGCGAGCGGGCCGTCCTCGGTGGTGGCGAGCGGCAGGCCGTAGGCGCCGCCGAGGCCGAGGTGGACGGCGAGTTCGCGCAGCCGGGCGCCGATGGCCGGGTCCTCGGCGAGGTCGGGGGAGTGCAGCTGGGCGGGCCGGTCCCGTTCGCGCAGCAGCCGGGCGAGCAGGCTCTGTTCGGTCGGGACGGTCTCCAGGGCGCCGAGGCTGGCGCGGTCGAGGCCGAGGCCGACGGGCTGTCCGGGGCTGCCGCCGGGCGTCCGGGTGACCAGGACGCCGCGGCGGGCGCCGAGCAGGGCGGCGCCGGAGGCGAGGACGGCGTCGAGGGTGGCGGTGAGGCCGCGGGCCCGGGCGAGCCGTTCGGTGTGTTCGTGCAGGCTGGTGAGGTCGGACAGGCGTCCGGCCAAACGGTCCTGCACGGTGGCGGACGGTGCCGTGGGGTCGTCCACGGGGTCGTCCGGTGCGTCCGCGGGGTCGTCCGGCGCGTCGGCGGGGCCGGGGAGTCCCGGCGGGTCGAGGACGGTGAGCCCGCCTGCGCAGCCGGGTTCGCCCGGTTCGGCGGTCGTCGTCGACGGGAGGGCCGTCGACGGGTGGGACTCGGTCATGCCGCCACTCCTGACGCGGTGCTACGTGCCATGCGGAACCCCCAGGTACGGCCGATGTGGAGCGAGTACGGCCAAAGAGCGCGTTTCGCCTCGTTTCGCTACTACTCGTCATTGATCGACAGCAATGCCACCACTTCTACACAGGCCATTCGGGGCATGTCCAGATCCAGGACGGCGCGGGGGCCGGTTCCGCGGCCGTCGCGACCCGGTCGGAGGGCGTGCGTGGTTCGTGCGCGCGCCGCTCGGGCCGGAGGCATGGAGGGAGGCGCGAGCGGGCAGAACCGTGGGGACGGACCGGGCGGCCGTCCGGATCGTATGCCCGTGCCGCCCCGGAGCCGGGTCGGCCGGAAGTCCCTCACTCGTACGGTGGAACCAAGCGCGCCCGGGCGGCGTCCATCCGGTCGCGTACGGGATTCTCGTTCCAAGGGCTGTTCCAGTCCGCGGCCCTTCTCATGTCGTGCTCCACACCGTGCTCCACGTCGTAGCCGCGCCGTCCGCCATGCCGCCCGCCCCGCTCCGCGCCGCACGGACCGTGCCGCGGTGGGCCCCGCGGAGGGTTCCGGTGGATGCCGACGGGGCGGAGCGAACCGAGCGGTCAGGGAAAGGAACGAGCGCCATGCGTGAGAACCCGAAGGACCGGTCGGAGGAGCGTGCCGCCCGGCTGGCCGCGGCCCTGGAGGCCGCCGTCGACCACCGCTGGCCCGTGGTGCCGGGCGCCGTGCTGCGCGGCGGGCGCTGCTCCTGCGGCGACCGGGACTGCACCGTTCCCGGCGCGCACCCGCACGACCCCTCGCTGCTGGCCGCCACCACGGACGCCCGGATGGTGCGCTGGTGGTGGGAGCGGCAGAGCCCGGACGCGACGGTGCTGGCCGCCACCGGTTCCACGGTCTCGGCGGTCAGCCTGCCCGCGGCGGCCGGGGCGCGGGCGCTGGTCTACCTCGGCGCGCTGCGGATGCCGCTCGGGCCGGTGCTGGCGATGCCGGGCCGCTACGCGCTGCTGGTGGCCCCGTACTCCTTGGACGCGCTCGGCGAGATGCTCGCCCAACTCCCTTGGGTGCCGGGTTCGTTGCGCTACCACGGGCCGGGCGGTTTCCTGCCGCTGCCGCCCGGCGGGACGGCCGGCCGGGTGCGCTGGGTGCTGGCGCCGCGACCGGGTGCGGGTGGCGGGGTCTGGTTGCCGCAGGTCGGGCCGCTGCTGGGCGAGTTGGTGGAGGCGACGGTCCGGCTGGACAGCGGACGCTCGGCGTACTGAAGACCGGGTGCCGTCCCCGGGTGCCGGGGCGGCGACCGGCGGGGCGCTCCGGAAAAAGAAAAGATCCGGCCGCTGGCGACGGGGGATGCACCAGCGGCCGGACTCTTTAGACAGTAACAAGGATCCGCGCCCGCGCCAATTTCCAAGACGCCCTCCACGCCCGGAAATTGCGCGTTCACCGCGACAATGTGACGCGTATCACGCGGATCCTGCGTGCTTTAGTTCAAGGTGACCTGACGGTTCACCAGGTTCGCGCGGGCGCGCCGCTCCTCGGCGGTCAGCGGGGTCGCGTCGGCGAGGACCGCGGCGAGCCGCTCGCCGAACTCGGCGGCCGGCTTCTCGCAGTCGGCGGCGGTCATCGCGAGCGGCAGGTCCCACACCGGCACGGTCAGGCCGTGCGCGCGGAAGGAACCGACCAGGCGGGTGTCCGGGCCGAGCGAGGCCTCGCCGGCGGCGTTCAGCCGGGCCAGCGCGTCCAGCAGTTGCTCCTCGGGCACGGTCATCACCCAGCGCAGGTGGTTCTTGTCCGGGGTGCCGCACCAGTAGGCGGCGTCGACGCTGCCCAGCTTCTCGGTCGGGATGGCCGAGGCGTTGGCGCGCTCCAGGGAGGCGGCGACCTCGCCGGTGGCGGTCTCGGCGTCCTCCAGCCAGAACTCGAAGCCGGTGTGCACGACCGGCTCGAACGCGGCGGTGGTGTCCAGCAGGTCCTGCAGGCGGCGCCCGCCCGGGACGGTCCGGCGGGCCGGCACCGGGGTGCCCGGCTCGGTGGCCAGGGCCAGCTCCAGGGCGTCCGCGAGGTCGCGGCTGAGGTCTCCGGAGGAGGACTGGGTCTGCAGGCCGAGCAGGATCGAGCCGTCCTGGCGGCGCAGGGCCGGCCAGGCCAGCGGCAGCACGGTCGCCAGCGTCACCGACGGGACGTCGCCCTCGGCCACCCCGGCGGCCAGCGTCAGCGGCACCGTGGCGGCGGGCACCAGCTCGCGCAGCGCCACCCAGTCGGCCTCGCCCGGCAGGCCCTCGAACGGGCGGTGCACGAGCTCCTGCACCGCGTGCGAGGCCTCCCGGCCGTGGCAGGCCTTGTAGCGGCGGCCCGAGCCGCACGGGCAGTCCTCGCGGGCCCCGACCACGGGGACCTCACCCGTGACGGCGGTGGTGGACTGACGCTGCGGCGCCTTCTTGGCGGCCTTCTTGCCCATGGTGCGGCTCTCCCGGGAACGGTGGTCCTGTGTCCCGGGAAGCCTACTGACGTTCCTCCGGCACCCGCGCTACCCCCGGCGCGCGCGAACGCGCCGGGGCGGGCGGGTGCCGCCCTACGCGCTGCGGGCGTCGCCCCCGGAGCGCCGGGCGTGGCGGGCGCGCGCGGGCAGCGCCGCCCAGACCGTCACCTCGCCGGGCGAGTCGCGCACGCCCCAGTCGCTGGCCAGCTGGTCGACGATGCTCAGGCCGCGGCCGCCGCGCGAGGTCAGCGAGGGACCGGCGGGCAGCGGCCGGGTGGTCGCGCCGCCGTCGGTGACCTCCAGGGTGAGCACGCCGTCGGTGTGCATCTGCCAGCGGACCAGCACGCCGCCGTCCGGCCCGGCCGTGCCCTCGCCGTGCTCCCGGCCGCCGGGTGCGGGGTGCGTCCCGGACGGGACGCCGACCAGCACCTGCCCGAGCACCTCGGCCCGGGCGCTGCGGCCGAGCGCCGGCAGCGGGCCGAGCGGACGGGCGTAGCGACACGCATTGCTCAACAGTTCGGAAAGGATCAGAACAGCATCATCGATGACCGGTTCCGGTATCTGCCGGTCACCCAGATCTCGACGCAGTCGGCGCCGTGCGACCCCGACACTCGCTGGGCCGTGCGGCACTGCCATGGTCGATGAAGTCGGCACTTCACGCGCCACCATCAACGCCACCCCCGGACCTCCTTCAGCGTATGCCGAGGGAGAGATGCCCCTTGGTAATGCGTCGGAAACGAGCACCGGACGATCCCGCGAGCCCATTTCGAGCACGGCGACCGAGGGTGGGCAAGAGGTCATTCCGTGCTCACCCTCCGTCGCCCGGGCGCAAGAATTCCGGCAATACCGAGCGAGGAAGGTTTGACTGCCGACCAGAGTGATCAGTCCGCACCGGTACGGTCGTCGGTGCGTCGGCGGATCACCCGCGGATCACCGGCCGAGCTGCGCCAGCACCTCGGCGGGCCGGTTGGTGATGATCGCGGACACCCCGAGTTCCAGGCAGAGCTCGACGTCGGCCGGGTCGTCCACCGTCCACACGTGCACCGCGTGCCCCAGTTCGCGCAGCCGGGTCACCAGCTGCGGGCGGGCCCGCACCAGATCGATGCCCGGACCGGCGATCCGCGCCCCGCCCGGCAGCGGCGCGCCCTCGCGCAGCCGGCCGAGCAGCGGGAGCGTGCGCTCGAACAGGAACACCCGGCGGTACTCCGGCGCGGCGGCGGCCACCCGGTTCAGGGCGACCGAGGAGAAGCTCATGATCCGGGCGGACGGACGGTCGCCCTCCGGGGCCGTGCCGATCTTGTACCGCTCCAGCGTCCGCAGCAGCTCGGCCTCCACCAGGCCGCGGAAGCGCACCGGGTGCTTGGTCTCGATCGCCAGGTCCACCGGGCGGCCGCAGTCCACCACCAGCTCCAGCAGGCGGTCCAGCCGCAGCACGCCGCGCAGTTCGGGGTCGGTGCTGGGGCGGCCGGTCTTCCAGGCTCCGAAGTCGTAGGCCTCCAGCTCGGCGAGCGTCATCGCCGAGACGGTGCCGCGGCCGTCGGACACCCGGCCGATCCGCCGGTCGTGCACGCAGACCAGGTGGCCGTCGGCGGTCACCCGCACGTCGCACTCGACCGCGTCGGCGCCCTCGTCGAGGGCGCGGCGGTAGGCCGCGAGGGTGTGTTCGGGCAGGGCGTGGGAGGAACCGCGGTGGGCGATCACCTGGACGGGCGGCGCGGTGCGCGCCGCCGCCGAGGACAGGTCTGGGCTGGTCACAGGGCCAACGATAGGCGGCGGAGGTGAAGCGGGGGCGAAGACGGCCCCAACCCGTGGGGCCGTCTGCGGGGTGCCGCGCGGTCGAACGGCCCGGCGGCCGGCGGTGCCGGGCCGCCGGGTGCCCGGGCCGCGGGGCGTCAGCGCGCGGCGCGGCGGGAGAGCGGGGCGAGCGCCCAGGTGACCAGGGCGGGCACCAGGAAGGCGAACAGCGAGGCGGACGTCCACTCCTGCGGGGTGAAGTGCAGCGCCTCCTGGGCGGAGGTCCAGAAGTCCGTCCACCAGCCGGCGACCTTGGTCGGCGCGATGAACTGGTAGACGGCGAAGCCCAGCACCCACGGCAGCAGCATCGTCCAGCGGGACGGCGCGTCCTCGGAGAGGTCCCAGCCGCGGCGTCCGGCGCCGAGGAAGAAGTCCACCGCCAGCACCGCCAGCAGCGGCACGAACACCGAGCCGATCAGGCCCAGGAAGTTGTAGTAGCTGTCGGTGAACTTGTCGATCTGCAGCGCCAGCACGGTGGTCAGCACGCCGATCGCGCCGCTCAGCACCCGGCGGTCCGCCCTCGGCAGCAGGTTCTGCACCGACATGGCGGTCGAGTACACGTTGGCGAAGGACTGGTCGGTCTCGCGCAGCACCAGGACCAGCAGGAACAGCCAGCCGGCCCAGACGCCCAGGAAGGAGTCGAAGATCTTGTCCGGGTCGCCGCCGGACTGCAGCAGCGCCATCAGGCCGAGCACGTAGCACCAGACCTGGGCGACCGTGTAGCCGGAGAAGCTGCCCCAGAACGCCGAGCGCGCGGTGCGCGAGTGCCGCGTGTAGTCGGCGGCCAGCGGGACGAAGGAGACCGACACCGCGATCATCGCGTCGGTCGCGCCGAGGAAGCCGTGCCAGTTGCCGGCGCCCGGGTCCGGCACGCCCTGGCGGCCCAGCTGGACGGTGAAGTACACCATCGCGACGGCGACCGCCCCGGCCACGAAGCGGCGCAGCACCGCGATCGAGCCCAGCGGCCAGATGGTCAGCGCGGTGGTCAGCGCGCCCGCGAGCAGCACGAACAGCCAGCGGTAGCCGCTGGTGTGGGCGACGGTCTGGGCGCCCGCCGAGATCGTCAGCAGCTCGAACACGCCCCAGCCGATGCACTGGACGATGTTCAGCACCGTCGGCAGGTACGACAGCCGGGTGCCGAACAGCCCGCGCAGGTTCGCCATCGCGGGGGCGCCGGTCCGGGCGCCGATCAGCGCGGCCACGCCGAGCATCGCGGTGCCGACCGCCGTGCCGACCGCGATCGCGGTCACTGCGGCGGCCAGCGAGAGTTCGCTGCCGGGGGCGCCGAGCACGGTGGCGGCGGTGGAGAAGCCGATCAGGCTGACGCCCAGGTTCATCCAGAGCGCGAAGTGGTCCCGGAAGCGCAGTGTGCGCGGCGGCTCGGTGTCCAGGACCAGCGGCGCCTCGACCCGGCCGGCCCGGTCGGGGCGGTCCAGGACGGCGGTGGCCCCGGCCGACGGGTCGGGGGACTCCGCGGGGGCGGGGAAGCCCTCGGGCGCGGGGGCGCCCGAAGAGGAGGATGGCGAAGCAGGCGGCATGGCCGATACTCCCTACGCCGGCATTACCCGGACAGGTTCCGGCGGTCAGCGCCCCCTCGAACGTCCGCCTCGCTCGCGTGGCGTACGGTCGACATGCGCACTCTCAGCCTGGTCGGTCCAAGCTCCCGCGTGTCAGTTTGGAGCGACAGGCTAACCGGCACGGGGGCGAACACCCAAGGCCAGGGCGTGCGCGGTCCGCATCGCGGGACGCCCGGCAGGGGGTGGGGAGCCCACGGCCGTCGGCACCGGCTAAGGATTCTTATGAGTTCTTCAGAGGGGTCCTTACGGCAATCGAATCGACAGTGCGAAAAACTATGGTCCTTGGTTCTGCCAGCTATGGAGGTCGTCCGTGAGCACCGAGCGCGAGGTTGGGCCCACCGGGCCGCAGGGGGAGCAGCCCGCCGGCCAGGGAGCGGCCGACGCCGTTTCCGACGGCCCCGCTCAGGGCGGGCACCAGTCGACCATGGCCTTCCGCCGGGTCCCCGAGGCCGCCGGGGACACCCCGGTCGACGCCCCGGCGGAAGGCGGGCACAAGCCGACCATGGCGTTCAGCCGGGTGCCCGAGCCCGAGGCGGCGCCCGCGGCGCCCGCTGCCGAGGCCGCCCCGGTCGACGCCCCGGCGGAGGGCGGGCACAAGCCCACCGTCGCCTTCACCAAGGTCCCCGCGCCGGAGGCCCCGGCCGCGTCCGAGGCGCCCGCCGCGCCGGTCCCCGCCGTCGCCGAGCAGCACGCCGTCGACCCGGTCACCGGGTACATCGACGCGCCACCGCCGGTCCTGCCGCCCGCCACCCCGGCTGCCGCGCCCGTGGCCCCGGCGCTGCCGCCGGCCGCCAACCCTTACGCCACCCCGACCCACGGTGTCCCCGCCGCCGGCGCGCACGACCCGTACGGTGCCGCCGCGCCCGCGCCGGGCACCCCGGCGGCGCCCGGTGCGCCCGCCGCGCACGGCCACCACCCGTTCGGCGCAGGCCAGCCGCTCGGCGGCTGGGGACCGTCCCACGACGCCGCCTCCGGCGGCGCGGGCCACCCCGGCGGCCCGAACGGCCCGCTCGGCTACCCGGCCGAGTACCCCGGCGGCCCGAACGGCGGGGGCCCGCGCAGGAAGCGCGGCGGCCTGGTCGCCCTGATCGCGGCCGTCGCCCTGGTCGCCGGCGTGGCCGGCGGCGCGCTCGGCGTGACCGTGGCCGACCGCAACAGCAGCAGCACCTCCGCGGACGACCACCGCAGCACCACCGTCCAGGCCAGCGACACTCAGAAGAACGAGCCCGCCCCGGGCTCGATCGCCGCCATCGCGCAGAAGGCGCTGCCCAGCGTCGTCACCATCAAGGCGCAGGGCAACGGCGAGTCGGGCACCGGCACCGGCTTCGTCTTCGACACCGAGGGCCACATCCTCACCAACAACCACGTGGTCGCGCCGACCCTCAACGGCGGCAAACTGACCGTCAAGTTCGCCGACGGCACCTCGTACAACGCGTCGGTGCTGGGCCACGCCGAGGGCTACGACGTCGCCGTGGTCAAGATCGACAACCCGCCGAAGAGCAAGCTGGCCCCGCTGCCGCTGGCCGACTCCGACAAGGTCAACGTCGGCGACGCCACCGTCGCGATCGGCGCGCCGTACGGCCTGGAGTCCACCGTCACCAGCGGCATCATCAGCGCCAAGGACCGCCCGGTCGCCTCCGGCGACGAGACCGGCTCGCAGGCCTCGTACATGAACGCCCTGCAGACCGACGCCTCGATCAACCCCGGCAACTCCGGCGGCCCGCTGCTCGACTCCGGCGGCGCGGTGGTCGGCATCAACTCGGCGATCCAGTCCAACGCCTCTGCCAACGGCCGGGCCGGCAGCATCGGCCTGGGCTTCGCCATCCCGATCAACCAGGCCAAGTGGGTCGCGGACACCCTGATCAAGACCGGCAAGCCGGTCTACGCCAAGCTCGACGTGCTGCGCAACGACGACTACAAGGGCGACGGCGCGCAGATCCAGACCAAGGACATCCAGGGCCAGCCCGCCGTCACCCCCGGCGGCGCGGCCGACAAGGCCGGCCTCAAGCCGGGCGACGTCATCACCAAGCTCGGCGGCGTGCCGATCGAGAACGGCCCCGCCCTGGTCAGCCGGATCTGGACGCACAAGCCCGGCGAGACCGTCGACGTCGAGTACACCCGCAACGGCCAGACCCTCACCACCAAGGTGACCCTCGGCCAGCGCGACGGTGACCAGTGACCCCCGCCCGCTGACCCGCGACGCCGCGAAACGGTGTGCGCCGAACCCCGCCGGACCCGTTAGGCTGACCTCCGCCTGGAGAGCTGCCCGAGCGGCCTAAGGGAACAGTCTTGAAAACTGTCGTGGCGTGACCCGTCACCGTGGGTTCGAATCCCACGCTCTCCGCCAGTAGGAGAACCACCTGCTCAGGGCGGGTGCCGATATCGATTCGGCACCCGCCCTTTGCGTTCCCGGGGTCGGGTCCGGCGGCCGGGGTTGACCCTGACACCGTGGGAGGCGATGGAGTGGAGCCACCATGTTGACCATCGGAGACTTCGCCAGCCACGGCCGGGTGTCGGTGCGGATGCTGCGCCACTACGACGCGATCGGACTGCTGCGGCCCGCCCGGGTGGACCCGGTCAGCGGCTACCGCTCCTACGAGGCGGCCCAACTCGCCCGACTGAACCGGGTGATCGCGCTCAAGGAGCTCGGTTTCACGCTGCAGCAGGTGCGCGCCGTCCTGGACGACGAGGTGGACGCGGCCGAACTGCGCGGGATGCTGCGGCTTCGGCGGGCCCAACTCGCCGAGGCCATCGCGGCGGACGAGCTGCGGCTGGCCCGGGTGGAGGCGAGGCTCCGAAC
Organism: Kitasatospora sp. NPDC059599; assembly: GCF_042735125.1. NCBI lineage: Bacteria > Bacillati > Actinomycetota > Actinomycetes > Kitasatosporales > Streptomycetaceae > Kitasatospora > Kitasatospora sp. NPDC059599. Next base: position 19,137 of record NZ_JBHWCL010000081.1, read on the forward strand.
GATCGAGAGCGAGGGGACCATGTCCGCACACGATGTCGTGGTGAAGCCGGTGCCGTCCGTCCGGGCGGCCCAACTGGCCGGTGTGGCCGCGAGTTACGAGCCCGAGGACATCACGCCGGTGATCGGCCCGCTGTTCGCCGAACTGTGCCGGCGGATGGCCGCGGCCGGGGTCGAGGCGACCGGCCCGTCCATCGCCCGGTACGAGGACGCGCCGGAGGGCGACGGCTCGGTGCTGGTCCTGGTCGCCGTCCCGGTCGGACCGTCGGTGCGGCCGGCCGGGCACGACTTCGAGGTGCTCGACCTGCCGCCGATCGGGGAGGCGGCGACGATCGTGCACCGCGGCCCGATGGACGGGGTGCTGGGCACCGTCCAGGAACTGGCCCGGTTCATCGAGGAGAACGGCTACCGCTCGGACGGCTACGCCCGGGAGCTGTACGTGGAGTGCCCGGAGGACCCGGCCGGGTGGGTCACCGAACTCCAGGAGCCGGTGGTCCGCCGGTAGGCCCCGTCCGGCCGATCTTGCCGGGCCCGCGCGCGTTTGCCCTCGACCGGGTCGAGGGTCCTAGCGTCGCCCGGCATGACGACCACCGCCACCCGCGGCGCCGGCGGCACCGCCACGGACCCCGCCACCGGCCCGCGGGCACCGCTGCCCGCGCCGTACCTGCTCTGGCTGGCCGGGACCCAGGCCGGACTGCTGGGCGACGCCGCACTGTACTTCGCCCTCGGCTGGGCCGCCTCGGCGCACGGCGGCGGGGCGGCGGCCCTCGTGCTGACCGCGGTCACCGTGCCGCGGACGGTGCTGGTCCTGCTGGGCGGCGCCGTCGCGGACCGGTTCGGCGCCCGCCGGGTGATGCTCGTCGGGGACACGGTCATGCTGGTCGCGACCGCCGCCCTGGCCCTCGCGGCGGGCGGGCGGGCCACGCCGCTGTGGCTGCTGGTCGCGGCGGCGGCCGTGATCGGGACCGTCGACGCCTTCCACCTCCCGGCGAGCGGGTCGATGCCCGCCCGCCTGGTGCCCGCCGACCGGCTGCCCCGGGCGCTCGCGCTGCGCCAGGCGGGCGGGCAGGCCGCCGTCCTGCTCGGGGCACCGCTGGGCGGCCTGCTGGTCGCCATCGGCGGGCTGCCCGGTGCGGCGGCGGCGGACGCGGCGAGCTTCGGGGTCGTCCTGCTGGTCCTGCTGCGGGTCCGGCCACGTGAGGGGGCGCCGTCCGCCGCGTCGGCCGGCCTGCTGCGGGAGGCGGTGTCCGGCATCCGGCTCGCCCTCGGCGACCCGCTGCTGCGGTCCGCGCTGCTGCTCACCGGCGCGGCCGCCGGGGCACTGCTGCCGGTGGTGTCCCTGCTCGGTCCGCTGCTGGCGAGGGCGCACGGCTGGACGGCGGGCACGGCGGGACTGGTGACCGGCGGTCAGGCGGCCGGGGTGCTCGCGGTGGCCGGTCTGGTCGCCCGGTGCGGCGCGCTGCCCCGGACGGGGGTCGGGGCAGCGGCCGGACTCGGGACGGCGTCGGCGGGGATCGCGCTGCTGGCGCTGGCCGCGGGGCCGGTGACGGCGGTGGCCGGCAGCACGGTCACGGGCATCGGATCGGGGCTGTTCGCCTGCCACATCGGACCGCTGGTGCTGACGGGCGCTCCGCCGTCCCACCTCTCCCGGGTACAGGCGCTGTCGACGCTCGTGCAGAGCGTGGCCCTGGTGGTGTCGAACGCCCTGCTGGGCCTGCTTGCGGACGCGACGGGCGCGGCCCTGCCCACCCTGCTCTGCGCCCTCGCCACGGCCACCGCCGCCGTCGCCGCGCTGGCCACCCGCACGCTCCGCCGCGCCTGACCGATGGCGGACGCCCACGGCCGGGGCCGCCCGCCACGGGCTCCCGGTCGGGCCCGAGGCCCACTTGCCGCACCACCGGCACGCGGGCAGAGTGCGGAGTGCGGAGCTGGTCGGGCGGCGGGCGGAGGCGGCGATGAGTGATCTGACGGACCGACTGGCGCTGGGCCTCCCGGCCGGGGCCGTGGTGGTGGACCCCGACGTGACCGCCGCGTACAGCCGCGACATGGCCGGGTTCTGCGCGGCCGGCGTGCCCGCCGCGGTGGTGTTCCCGGAGACGGTCGAGCAGGTGCAGCACGTGATGCGCACCGCGACCGGGCTGCGCGTGCCGGTGGTGCCGCAGGGCGCCAGGACCGGCCTCTCCGGTGCGGCGAACGCGGTGGACGGCTGCGTCGTGCTGTCGCTGGTGAAGCTGGACCGGATCCTGGAGATCGACCCGGTGAACCGGATCGCGGTCGTCGAGCCCGGTGTGGTGAACGCCGAACTCTCGCGCGCGGCGGGGGAGTCGGGCCTGGCCTACCCGCCGGACCCGTCCAGCTGGGAGTCCTGCACGATCGGCGGCAACATCGGCACCGGAGCGGGCGGGCTCTGCTGCGTGAAGTACGGCGTCACCAGCGAGTACGTGCTCGGCCTGGACGTGGTGCTGGCGGACGGGCGGCTGCTGTCCACCGGCCGCCGGACGGCCAAGGGCGTGGCCGGCTACGACCTGACCCGCCTGTTCGTCGGCTCGGAGGGGACGCTCGGCGTGGTGGTCCGGGCCGTCCTGGCGCTGCGGCCCGCGCCCGCCCCGCAGCTGGCGTTGGCGGCGGAGTTCCCCAGCGCGGACGCGGCCGGTGCGGCGGTCTGCGAGGTGATGGCGCGGGGCCTGACCCCGTCGCTGATGGAGCTGATGGACGCGGTCTCGGTGCGGGCCGTCAACGAGTTGGGGCAGATGGGGCTGCCGGAGTCGACCCAGGCCCTGCTGCTGGTGGCCTTCGACGGGCCGGACCGGGTCGGCGAGCTGGCGCGGGTCGCGGAGCTGTGCCGGGCGGCCGGGGCGACCGAGGTGGTGCCGGCCGAGGACCAGGCGGAGTCCGATCTGCTGCTGGCCGCCCGGCGGCTTGCGCTGCCCGCGCTGGACCGCTTGGGCACCACGATGATCGACGACGTGGCGGTGCCGCGGTCCCGGCTGGCCGAGATGCTGAACGGCGTCGCGGCGATCGCGGAGCGGCAGGGGCTGACCATCGGGGTGGTCAGTCACGCCGGGGACGGCAACACCCACCCGATCGTGATCTTCGACGCCGGGGACGCGGAGCAGACCGCGCGCGCCCAGCGCTCCTTCGACGAGATCATGGCGCTCGGGCTGGAGCTGGGCGGCACGATCACCGGCGAGCACGGGGTGGGGCTGCTCAAGCGGGACTGGCTGGCCCGCGAGCTGGGCCCGGTGGCGCTCGACCTGCAGCGGCAGCTGAAGGCGGTCTTCGACCCGCTGGGGATCCTGAACCCGGGCAAGATGGTCTGATCCTCTCCGGCGACCGACGGTGGATTGTTCGTCTTCTTGCGCCCGCCGTTTCGGTGTGACTTTCCGATGGTCTGCGAATGGCTGAAAAAGTCGACACGGGAGGGTGGTCGAACCTTTCCGGGGCGTGTCCGCGATCCGTCCGCGCCGGGGTGGTGCGCTCGGTGGTTCGTGTGGCGTCGAAGCGCCGCGTCACATCGCGCTCGAATCGACGGCCGTTCGGGCAACGTCCCAGGTGGGTAGCGGTGCGTCGGCGCGCTCTCCGGTTTCCCCGACGTCATGCGCGGCCCGGGCGGATATCACGCTAACGGGCGAAAACTGCCGGACGAGCTAGTGCTTTGTCGATTTGTTGCGGAAGTCTGTCTCCCGGCGTCGCAGCCACCAGGTGTTCGTCTGGCCGGCGAACCCGCACACCATGCTCGACCGTTGCGCGATCAACAGCTTTCTGGAGGCTTTCATGGCTCGCATCCACCCCCGGCGGGTGGCCGGACTCCTGCTCGCCGGTCCGCTCGCGGCCGGTCTGCTACTGCTGGGTGCCGGCATCGCCGCCGCCGACAACGGCGCGGGCGCCGCGGCCGGCTCCAATGCCGGCGTGGTCTCCGACGTCGGCACCGGCAACGTCTTCGGCGGGGTCGACGGCAACGACGTCTCCACGCAGCAGACGGCCACCGGCTCCGGTGCCTCGAACCAGAACAACACGCTCGCGGTGAAGGACAACGCGGGCGCGATCCTGGCAGGTCAGGGCAACAAGAACGTCAACGTCATCTTCGCGCCGATCTTCCCCTGACCACGGGGCCGTACGACGGCACGACCGCACGACCGCACGACCGCACGACCGCGTGACCGCAGGGCCGCAGGGCCGTGCGACCGCGCCGGGTCCTACCGGGCACCACTGAGGGCGGGGGCGCCGGAGGTGGGTGGCCGCGGGTGAGCTGAGCACCCGAGGACGGGCCCGGGCCGTTCCGGACCGGACCGGACCGGTCGATCCGACCAGGACGACCGCAACAGCCGGAACAGCCGGACAGCCGGAACGACGACCGAAACGACCGCGACAACCGGAGGGAACCGCGCATCACCGAGGGAACAGCGCATGACCGGCCAGCGGAAAGGGTCACCGCGAAACCGGCCCCGTGGGCGGTGCCACCATCGGCACCGCCCACGAGTGCGTCCGGCGCCGTCCCCGGGCCGACCGGCCGTGATCCGTCCACCGAGGGCCCGCGCCCGGAGCCGTCGGCCCTCGGCGGTACGGTTGCGCTCCGACAGCGCACCACGCGCCGGAGCCCGGAAAGGAGGGCCCGGCCGGGGTGGTGACCGCGGCAACCGGAGGAGAGGGCGCGCGATGGCGGCGGAGGAGGAGGGCCTGACCGGCCCGGACGAGGCCTGGCCCGCACCGGAGCCGGCGGCGGAACGCCCCGAGCCGGTGGCCGCGCCGCCCGGCGAGCGCCGGCCCGAGCCCCGGTCCGTCCCGGAGCTGCTGCTGGGTCGCCCGCCGATGGCCCGCCCGCTGCCGTTCTTCGACCACGAGGCCGCCGCCGCCGAGCCCGGCCCGCTGTTCGTGGACTGGCTCGCCACCGCCCTGGACGCCGGGGTGCTGGACCCGCAGGCGTTCACCCTCTCCACCGTCGACGCGGACGGCATGCCGGACGCCCGGGTGCTCGTGCTGCGCGACGTCGACGCGGCCGGCACCGGCTGGAACTTCTCCGCCGCCGCCGACAGCCCCAAGGGCCGTCAGCTCGCCGACCACCCGGCCGCCGCGCTGACCGTCTACTGGCCGCAGCTTGGCCGCCAGGTGCGGGTGCGCGGCAGCGTCGAACGGGCCCTGGACCTGGTCGCCGCCGCCGAGTTCGCCACCCGTTCGCCCGCCGCCCGGGCCTCCTCGCTGGTCGGCCGGCAGAGCGAGCCGCTGGCCTCGCTGACCGAGTACGACGAGGCGGTGGCGGTCGCCCGCCGTCGGCTGGAGGCGCACCCCGACGTCGTCCCGCCCGGCCACGCCGTCTACACGCTGTGGGCGCACGAGGTGGAGTTCTGGCAGGGCGACTCCCAGCGCCGGCACGTCCGGCTGCGCTACACCCGCAGCGGTCCGGTCAGCTCCCCGGACTGGTCGCGCTCCCTGCTCTGGCCGTGAGCCGGCCGGTGGCCACGGCCCGGCCGTGAGCCCGCACCAGCCGTGAGCCCGCACCAGCCGTGAGCCCGCACCGGCCGTGAGCCGGCCGTGGCCACCGTCGGCTACGGCCGGCCGCCGTGCGCCGGCGCGCCTATCGTCGCCCGGTCAGCGTGGCGCCCACGCTGGCCGCCACCACGCAGCCGATCCCGGCCAGCTGCGGCACACCGAGCAGCTGGCCCAGCACCACCAGGCCGACCAGCGCGCTGACGGCCGGCTCCAGGCTGACCAGCACGCTGAACACCCGCTGCGGCATCCGCCGCAGCGCGGTCATCTCCAGCGCGTAGGGGATCACCGGCAGCAGCAGCGACACCCCGGCCACCGAAGCGAGCAGCACCACCGGCGAGGCGCCGGGCGCGGTCAGCCCGTGCCAGGCCTCGCCGAGCCCGAGCGGAGCCAGCGTCAGCGCGCCGACCGTCATCGACACCGCCAGCCCCTGGAACCCCTGGAAGGCCGCGCCGACCTTGTCGGTGAACAGGATGTACGCGGCGTAGCAGGCGGCCGCGCCGAAGGCGTACAGCAGGCCGACCGGGTCGAGCGAGCCGCCGCCGTCCCCTTCGCCGAGCAGGGTCAGCAGCACCACGCCGGCGGCCGCGAGCAGCGCCCAGAGCAGGTGGCTGGCACGGCGGGCGAAGACCAGGGCGACGGCGAGCGGGCCGAGGAACTCGATGGTCGCGGCGGTGCCCATCGGCAGCCGGTCGATCGCCCCGGCGAACAGGCAGGTCATCCCGGCCGAGGCCATGCCGAGCAGCGCGGCCGCGCCGAGGTCGCGCGGGCTCTTGTCGCGCAGCTTCGGGCGGGTGACGGCGAGCAGGATCACGGCGGCGAAGCCGAGCCGCAGGAAGGTGGTGCCGCTGACCCCGAGCGGGCCGAACAGCGGCTTGGACAGCGCGATGCCGGTCTGCACGAGGAACATCGCGGTCAGGCAGAGAAGCGGCGCCGGGATCCTCCTCCGGCCTTCGGCCGCGGAGCCCCCCGTCGGGCGCCGCAGGACCTTGCCGAACCGGCCGGTGGACGGGCCGGACCGTGTTCCGGGCGGCGCCGCGGGTCCGGACGCCCCACCTCGTCGCCAGCCGCCCCGCTCGCCGGCAGGCTCGCCCTTGGGGGCGGGCGGCATGGCGAGGGCCTCGGCGACGGCGGTGGCCGACGACGAGGCTGCGGAGGTTTCGCTGGTATGGGAGGTGGGCATAGCGGCGAGTTTGCCGTAAGGAGTGATAAGTCAGCAAGCTCGTTACCAAAATGTGGACGGATGCGGACGGGTGCGTCCGAAAAGGTGGACGCGCGCGGGCTCGGCGGCGTGGCTTCCGCATTCGTCCGACGATCCGTCAGTACCAAGGCGTGGTGCGCTATCTCCGCCCTGCGGCCCTCCTCGCCGCCTCCCTCGTGCTCCTGCTGGCCACCGACGGGACGGGCGCGAGCGCGGGAGCCGCCGTCGCCGTCCCCCGCATCCGGGCCGTCACCCTCCCGGACCGGCCCGGCCCGCTCCACTTCAGCGAGAGCTGGAGCGGCACCGCCTTCGACGCCTGCAGCGCGCCCCCGCTCGACGCCCTGCGGGCCTGGCGCACCGCCTCCCCGTACGGGGCGGTCGGCATCTACCCCAGCGGGTCCCAGCGCGGCTGCGGCCAGCCCCGGCTCACCGCCGAGTGGGTGCGCCAGGCGCGCGCGATGGGCTGGCGCTTCCTTCCGGTGCACGTCGGACTGCAGGCGCCGTGCAGCGACCCGGGCCGCAAACCCCGGCGGATCGACCCGGCGAAGGCCGCGCAGCAGGGCCGCGACGAGGCGGCCGAAGCCGTCCGCGCGCTGCGGTCACTCGGCTTCGGCCCGGGCAACCCGGTCTACCTGGACATCGAGGCCTACCCGATGCGCGACCCGGCCTGCGGACAGGCCGTGGTCGACTTCACCCTCGGCTGGACCCAGGCCCTGCACTCCGCCGGCTACCGCTCCGGCTTCTACTCCAGCCTCGACTCCGGCATCGCCGACCTGGCCGCCGCCGCCCGGGCCGGCAGCTCGCCGCTGCCCGACGCGCTCTGGTACGCCCGCTGGGACGACCACGCCGACACCGCCGGCTCCGGCGGCCTCGACCCCGACCTGTGGAGCGTCCACCAGCGCGTCCACCAGTACCGCGGCAACGTCGCGGAGTCCTACGGCGGCGCCACCCTCACCGTCGACCGCGACCAGGTGGACGGCCCGACCGCCGGCGGACCCCGCCGATACGGCTGACCCCGCCGATACGGCTGACCCCGCCGATAGGGTGGCCCCCGATCCGGCACAGGGGGGCGGAAATGGCGAACGACCAGGAACACGGCGGCCCGAACGGCTACGGCCACGGCGCCGCGAACGGCTACGGCCACGGCCACGGCGCCGCGAACGGCCACGGCCACGGCCACGGCGCCGCGGGCGGCCAGGGCGCGGTGCCGCCGCAGAATCCGTACGGGCAGCCGGCGCCGTACGGACACAACCCGTACGCCCAGCCCGTCCCGCCCCCGCAGCCGTACCCGGCCCAGCCCACGCCACCGCAGCCGTACGGCGCCCAGCCGCCGCCCGCCGCCACGTCGCCGTACGGCACCCGGCAGCCGTCCGCCGCCCGCCCGGACGCCGCCCGACAGCCCGTCCCCGCACCACAGTCGGGCGTGCCGTCGCAGCCCGGCGGCTTCCCCGGCCCGCTGCCCCGCCGCAACCGCTTCGCGGTGCTGCTGCAGTTCCTGCTGCAGTGGATCTACGCCCCGCTCTGGATCGTCGGACTGGTCATCCTCTTCGCCGTCCTGATCCTCTCGGACTACAACGGCGGCGGTCCCGACTCCGACGGCTGGCTGAGGGTCAACCGCAGCTTCATCCCGCCGCGCCGCCTGCGCGCCGAGCTCACCGGCCGCCCGGAGGACTGGGAGCGCTACGTCACCCCGATCATCGAGCGCCGGATCGCCGCCGCCGAGGCCAAGCACGCGGCCGGCGGCGGCGAGGTGCGGGCCGACCTCGGCCGGGAGGTGTCGTTCGGGCTCGCCGACCGCCTCTACCGGGGCCTCGGCGCGGCCGGCGTGGTCCGGATCGGCGAGCGGTACGGCTGGCGGGGGGCACGGCCCTCCGGCACCGGCGGCGAGCACGTCCGGCTGGTCCGCCACTTCCCCGCCCCGACCGGCCTGAACGCCCCCGCCCCGCAGGACCCGCCCGCCGCCCCCGGCACCCCGTGGGGCCCGCAGCCGACCCGCTCCGCCCTGCTGCTGCCGTTCGTCTTCGTGCTCCAGGTCCTCTACGTCCCGGTGTACGGCCTGGCGACCTTCTGGGTGGACCGCCCCGAGCCCGACTACTGGGAGCGCTGGGGTGCCCGCTGGACGGTCGGCCCGCGCGCCTTCCGCGCCGAGTTCACCGACAGCCCCGCCGCCTGGGACCGCCACATCCGCCGCATCCTCGACCGCGACACCAAGCGCGAACTCTCCCGCGCCGCCGACACCTACCGCACGGTCACCGCCCCCGACGGCACCTTCCACCGCCGCATCCGGCTCCACCGCGCCACCTACCGCGGCGCCGGCGCCCACCGGGCCCTGCGCCTCGCCGCCGAACAGGGCTGGACCCTCGACCCCGCCTACACCCCCGACCCCGCCAACTCCCTCCGCCTCTGCCGCCGCGACCACCGCTGACCCCGGCCGCACCGGGACCCGCCTTGCGTTCTTCCGACGATCCGGTGCCGACGCGGTACGGCGAGATCCCCGCCGACGTGCGTTCCCGGCTCCCGGAGCTCCTGCGACGGCGGGCGGAGGGCGGGTCCGGCGCGAATCCGTGATCCGTGCAACGGGGCCGGGATGCTGACAGGGGTGGCGCGGGGCGGCAAAATCGGGCAGGTCGGCGCGCATTACCGCCCGGTAGGTGCCGCAGGCGAAGCCGCCAGTGCCGCCAGGTCAAGGAGGACCCGTGTTCAGCACGATGCAGGACGTCCCGCTCACCGTCGCCCGAATCCTGGAGCACGGGTCCACGATCCACGGCCGCTCGACCGTGACCACCTGGGACGGCACCGGACCGGTCGTCCGCACGTACGCCGAGGTGGGCGCGCGGGCCGCGCAGCTGGCGTGCGCGCTGCGCGACGAGCTCGGGGTCACCGGGGACGACCGGGTCGCCACCCTGATGTGGAACAACGCCGAGCACCTGGAGGCGTACCTCGCCGTCCCCGCCATGGGGTCCGTGCTGCACACGCTGAACCTGCGGCTGCCCGCCCAGCAGCTGTCGTTCATCGTCAACCACGCCGCCGACCGCGTGATCATCGTCAACGGCACGGTCCTCCCGCTGCTCGCCGCCGTCCTGCCGGACCTCGCGCCCACGCTCAGGCACATCGTGGTGAGCGGTCCCGGTGACCGGTCGCTGTTGGCCGGCTTCGCGGGCGGCGTGCACGACTACGAAGAGCTGATCGCGGGCCGGCCCACCGCGTTCCCGTGGCGGGGCGACCTCGACGAGCGGCAGGCCGCGGTGCTCTGCTACACCTCCGGAACCACCGGTGACCCCAAGGGCGTGCTCTACAGCCACCGCTCGGTGTACCTGCACTGCCTGCAGGTCAACACCGGCGACAACTTCGCCTTCACCCCGCGCGACATCGCGCTGCCGGTGGTCCCGATGTTCCACGTGAACGCCTGGGGCATCCCGCACGCCGCCTTCATGTCCGGCGCCGGCCTGCTGATGCCGGACCGCTTCCTCCAGCCCAAGCCGATGGCCGAGATGATCGCCGCCGTCCGCCCCACCGTCAGCGCCGCCGTCCCCACCATCTGGAGCGGCCTGCTGGACGAACTCGACGCGGGCGACTACGACACCTCCAGCCTGCGCATGGTGGTCATCGGCGGCAGCGCCTGTCCGCCGTCGCTGATGAAGGGCTTCGAGGAGCGCCACGGCATCCGGGTCATCCACGCCTGGGGCATGACCGAGACCTCGCCGCTGGGCTCGTTCGCCCAGCCGCCGGGCGGTCTCACCGCCGAGGAGGAGTGGCCGTACCGGGTCACCCAGGGCATCTTCCCGGCTTCCGTCGAGGCCCGGCTGATCGGCCCGGGCGGCGAGCGGATGCCGCACGACGGCGTCTCGGCGGGCGAGCTGGAGGTGCGCGGACCGTGGATCGCGGGGGCGTACTACGGCGGCGCCGGGCAGGACCCGGTGCGCCCGGACGACAAGTTCTCCGAGGACGGCTGGCTGCGCACCGGTGACGTCGGCACGATCACCGCGGACGGCTACCTGACCCTGACCGACCGGGCCAAGGACGTCATCAAGTCCGGCGGCGAGTGGATCTCCTCGGTCGAGCTGGAGAACCAGCTGATGGCGCACCCCGAGGTGGCCGAGGCCGCCGTGGTCGCCGTCCCGGACGAGAAGTGGGGCGAGCGCCCGCTGGCCACCGTGGTGCTGCGTCCGGGCGCGACCGTCGGGCTGCGGGAGCTGCGGGCCTTCCTGGCCGAGCGGATCGCGGCCTGGCAGCTCCCCGAGCGCTGGTCGATCGTGGAGTCGGTGCCGAAGACCTCGGTCGGCAAGTTCGACAAGAAGGTGATCCGGGCCGGCTACGCGGCGGACGAGCTGGACGTCACGGTGCTCGGCAAGGAGTAGCCGCGGGCCCGTGAGGAGGGCCGGTCACTCCCGTACGGAACGGGGGTGACCGGCCCTTCGACGTTTCCCGGGGGCGCGGCGCGTCCCGGCGCGGCTCAGCCCGCGGCGGCGACGCCTGCCTCGCCCATCGCGCCGATGCGTCCGAGCAGGTCGACGATCCGGCCCTGGACGTCCTCGCTGGTCGAGCGCTCGGCGAGGAACAGGACCGTCTCGCCGGTGCGCAGCCGGGGCAGTTCGCGCGGGTCGAGGTCGACCGAGGTGTAGACGACGAGCGGGGTGCGGTGCAGCCGGTCGTTGGCGCGCAGCCAGTCCAGCAGGCCGACCCGGCGGCGGCGGATCTGCAGCAGGTCCATCACCACCAGGTTGGGCTGCACGCTGCTGGCGCGGGCCACGGCGTCGTTCTCGTCCACGGCGTGCTCGACGTGCATGCCGCGCCGCTCCAGGCTGCTGATCATGGCGGCGGCGATGTCCGGGTCGCCCTCGACCAGCAGGACCCGCGGGGCGTGGTGCTCGCCGTCGCGCGGGGCGAGGGCGCGCAGCAGCACGGCCGGGTCGGCGCCGTACACGGCGTCCCGGGTGGACTGGCCGAGGCCGGCGGTGACCAGCACCGGGACGCGGCGGTTGAGCGCGGCGGTGCGCAGCGACTGCAGTGCGGTGCGGGTGATCGGGCCGGTGAGCGGGTCGACGAAGAGGGCGGCGGGGAAGCCGGAGGCCTGGGCGTCGACCTCCTCGCGGGAGCTGACGATCACCGGGAGGTAGCCGCGCGCCTGGAGGGCCTGCCTGGTCGCCGGGTCGGGCTCGGGCCAGACCAGCAGCCGCCGGGTGTTGGCCAGCTCGCCGCCGCCGGTCGGTGACTGCTCGGGGACGGGCCGCTCGTCGGCGGCCGGGAGTTCGGCCATCGCGCGCGGGGCGGTCCGGGCCTCGGCGGGCACGGCGGGCAGTGGCGGGGCGCCGAGCGGTCGCGGCGGGGTGAGTTCGCCCAGGCCGGTGCCGACCGGGCGCGGGGCCTGCGGTTCCTCGGCGGCGGGCAGCGCGGGCCGGGCGGGCTCCAGCGCGGTGCCGGGCGCACCCGTCTCCTGACCGGACGGACCGGACGGTGCGGGCAGTACGGGGGGCGCGGACGGGGCGGTGGCGCCCGTCGACGCGTCCGGGCCGGGGCCCGGCGGGACGGCCAGCCGGCGGCGGCGGCCGGTGGGCGCGGCGGCGGCCTGCTCGGGCGGTGCGGGTGCGGGGCCGGCCGGCAGGGCGTGTTCCAGGCCGGGGTACACCGGGGTGTCGGTCGCGCCGGGCAGGGCGAAGCCGCCGGAGGAGTCCTCGGTGGAGGGGAGGGCGCGTCGGCGGCGGGGCTTGGGCTCGCCGGCGGACCCGTCCGGGGCGGTCCCGTCGGTGGGGGTGCCGCCCGGTGGGGTGCCGTCGGCGGCGGGGGCGTCGGCCGGAGCGGCGGCCGGGGTGGCGGCCGGGGTGGCCGGCTGGGACGCGGTCGGGCCCGGGCCGAGGGCCAGCGGCTCGCGGCCGCCGGACCGGTTCTGCTGGGCCCGCTCGCCCTGGACGGGCACGGCGTAGGCGGGGCCGGAGCGGCCGTCGTCCTTGCCCCACGGGTCGCTCTGCGCGCCGTCCGGACCGGCCAGGCCCTGGCGGCCGTACGCGGGGTCGTTGCCGGTGCCGTTCCACTGCTCGGGGACGGCCCGCTCGACCCGGGCGGGGGCGTTCGGCCACTGGTCGGCGGGGACGTCGGGAGCGGCGGGCGGGGTGGGCGCCGGGGTCTCGCCGGCGGGGCGGCCGCGGCGGCCGCGGCGCTCGGTGGCCGGGGGTTCCTCGGCGGGCGTCCGCTCGGCGGCCGGGGCTTCGCGGCCCGGCTGTCGGCCGGACTCGGCGGTGTCGGCGGTCTCGCCGCTGCTGGGCAGCTGAGGGATGCCCGGCAGTTCGGGCAGGACGGCGCTGTCGCTCTCCTTGGGCCGGTCGGAGCGGCCCTCGGCGGTGGCGCGTTCGGCGGCGGCCTTCGCGGCGGCCGGGTCCAGCGGCAGTTCGACGACGTAGGTGGTGCCGGCCTTGCCGGGCAGCTCGTGCGGCTGGAGCACGCCGCCGTGCCGCTCGACCACCGAGCGGGCTATCGGCAGGTGGACGGGGCTGCCGCCGACGCCGGGGCCGCGGATCTCGACCCGGGCGACCTCGCCGCGCTGGGCGGCGGCCAGGACGACGGTCGGCACCTCGGGGGCCGGCGGCAGCGCGGGGGCGCCGCCGGCCAGGCCGGGCACGGTCAGGCCGGGGGAGGGGGCGGCGGGCGGGTCCAGGTCGAGGCGGGCGCCGCTGACGTCGGCGACCAGGTGGGCCAGGGCCTGGGCGAGCCGGCGCTCGTCGGCGATCACCTCGACCGCGGCGGCGTGCACCGAGAAGCGGACCCGGCCGGGGCCGACCAGCTCGCCGGCCTCCTCGACGGCCCGGCGGACCACCTTGTCCAGGGCGACCGGCACCCGGGCGGCGGCCTTGCGCCGGCTCTTGCCGTCCTTGCCCGGCTCGGCGGCACCGGACTCCTTGCCGTCCCCGGACTCCTTGCCGTCCTTGGCCTCCGCCGTGCCGCCCTCGCCGGCCTCGGAGCGCTGGTGGTCGAGGACGCCGTCGATCAGCTTCCCGAAGCGGCGGCACTCGGCGGCGAGCCGGCGCAGCGTCCAGTTGGCCTCCGGCCAGAGCTGTCCGGCCGGGTCGGCGGCGAGCGCGTCCAGCCGCTGGTTCAGCGCGGTCAGCGCGCCGCCCAGTTCGCTCTCCAGGACGGCGGTGAGGTGCTCGTTGCGGGCGACCAGGGCGAGTTCGCGGCTGCGGTCGGTGAAGGTCATCACCGCGCCGACCAGCTGGTCGCCGTCCCGGACCGGGGCGGTGGTGAGGTCGACGGTGACCGGACGGCCGTCCTTGCGCCACAGCACCGTGCCGCGCACCCGGTGCTTGCGCCCGGAGGTCAGGGTGTCCAGCAGCGCGGACTCCTCCAGCGCCAGCGGGCTGCCGTCGGCCCGGGAGTGCTGGATCAGCGGGTGCAGCTCACGCCCGCCCAGTTCGCTCGCCCGGTACTCCAGGATGTGCGCGGCGGCCGGGTTGACCAGCACGCAGCGCCCTTCGAGGTCCACGCCGAGCACGCCCTCGGCGGCGGCGCGCAGGATCATCTCGGTCTGCTTGTGCTGGCGGCGCAGTTCGGCCTCGACGCCGAGCCGGCCGGAGAGGTCGCGGACCAGCAGCAGGAGCAGGTCGGAGGAGGACGGCGAACGGGAGCCCTCGCGGTACGGGTCGTACGGGACGAGGGGGGAGAGCGCGTAGCCGCGGCTGGTGTCGTTGTCGTCGGCGAAGTCGTTGCCGGAGACCTCGACCGGGAAGGTGGTGCCGTCGGTGCGGTGGGCGGTCATCCGGACCGGGCGGTCGAGGGCGTCGCCGTCGCGGGTGGCCGGGCGCATCGAGCCGGGGATCCGACTGGGGTCGAACTCGGGCAGCAAGCCCAGCACGCCCATGCCCACGAGTGAGGTGCCGGGCGCCTGCAGGGCCTGCACGGCCGCGCTGTTGGCGTCCACGACGGTGCCGTTGCTGTTCACCAGCAACAACGCGTCGGGCAGGGCGTCGAGTATGGCGGCGAGGCGAGCAGCGCCTCGGATCGGCCTGCTGCTCACGTCGACAGGTCTCCTCGGCTCGGGGCAGCTCCTCCGGAGACGGCAGTATCTCATTCTTCTTTGCGGCGGGGACGACCCGCCTAGTAACGTTGGCGGTGGTTGGTGCCGAGCCCCAGGGTTGTGGCATCATCACTGACACACGGAACGGCTCCGCTTCGCGCGGGTGCGGTCCATGTGGGGAGGCTTCGCCTAGTCCGGTCTATGGCGCCGCACTGCTAATGCGGTTTCGGGGTTATTCCTGATCGAGGGTTCAAATCCCTCAGCCTCCGCCAGTCGGGAGCCCCCGTCGACGATCACGTCGACGGGGGCTCTTCGCATTCCCGGGGCAGGTCGGGTCCGGCCCGCACCTGCTCCCGCGCCCCGTTCCCCCTCTCCCCGGCCCCGTCGCGGCCCCGTCGCGGACCGGTCGCGGACCGGGCGGGAGCAGGCCAGGAGCGGCCCCGGGGTAATCGATTTCGCCCCACGTCGCAGGTCATGTAATGTTGTCCCCGCAACGCCCCGGGGGCACGGTTCACCGGGGCGAGCGCTCATAGCTCAACGGATAGAGCACTTGACTACGGATCAAGAGGTTGCAGGTTCGAATCCTGCTGAGCGCACCAACCACTGCAAGATCGGGTTCGCCCGTTCCTTGCGCTCATAGCTCAACGGATAGAGCACTTGACTACGGATCAAGAGGTTGCAGGTTCGAATCCTGCTGAGCGCACCAACGAGAAGCCCCCGGCCACCGGCCGGGGGCTTCTCCGTTTTCCGGCTCCTCCTTCCGGGTCCGCCCGGCCGGCCGGTCTGCGCCGGCCCGTCGTGCGCGGTGCGTGGTGCGTCCCGGTGGTCCCGTCGAGTCCGCCGGAAGGGCCGGCGGCACCCGCGGTCGAGGTGACGGGCGAGCGGCGGGGCCCGGACCGTTCCCGACGGGTGCGGCGGCCACCCGTTCCGGGGCGCTCCCCCCGGTGAGACGAGCCATTCGTACGGAGTTCCCCGATGAATGGTCAGGTGCCGGACGCCGGTGTCCGTCGGATAGGCCGGGAATTCCCATTCCCGCGTCCGTCCGGGTGGTATCGAGCGCCTCCCAACGGATGAAATGCAGCCGTTTCGGGTACATCCCGTCCTGCCGCCCGGATGACCGCCGAACGGGTGGGACGCGGCTGAAAGCGCCGGTGTCGTTGTTCGGCCGCTCCGACACCGTGATTTTTTTGTCGGATCTTGTGTCCACACCTGCCTCCCGGCAGCCGACCGTGAAGGAGAGCCGGATGAGCCGACAGTTCCCCCGTACCGCTGCCTCCCTGGCCGTCCTCACGGCCGGGCTGCTGACCGGTTGGAACGCTCCGCTCTCGGCGGCCCGCCAATCCCCTGACGCCTGGTCGGGGGAACACCGCGCGGTGCTGCCCTCGGGACTTTCCGTCCGGATCGATTTCGACGCCTCTCCCGGAGTGGGTTCCGTCGCCGGAGCGGGAGAATTGGCGGAACGGCCGGGAGGGGGGCAAGCCGGACCCCGTTATGCGGACGGAATGCACCCCGGAGATCCCGCGCAGACCTTCGACATCACTCCGGCCGGTCCGCAGCCGGACGGTTCCTGGCACACCGCCGGAACGCTCCGGCTGACATTCTCCCGGCCGGTCCGCAATCCCCGGCTGCACCTCAGCGGCCTCGCCGCGACCGCCACCGGGAAATCCGGCACCACCGGCACCGCGACCCGGCTCAGCCTCACCGACGGCTCGCCCGCCGCCCCCGCCCTG
The DNA here is from genome assembly GCF_042735125.1 of Kitasatospora sp. NPDC059599. Classification (NCBI taxonomy): domain Bacteria; kingdom Bacillati; phylum Actinomycetota; class Actinomycetes; order Kitasatosporales; family Streptomycetaceae; genus Kitasatospora; species Kitasatospora sp. NPDC059599. The sequence continues at coordinate 35,554 of NZ_JBHWCL010000081.1, forward strand.
GTCGGCCGCACCGACTGGACCGGTTGGACGGTCGACGGCAGCACCCTCGCCCCCGCGGGGCGGGACGGCACCTCCGACGGCGCGCCCGGCTCCGCGGCCGAGGGCTCCCTGGAACTCGCCGGGACCGTCCGCACCGCGGCGTTCCGGGTCGAGCAGCGCTCCACCGCCCGGGCCGGCAGCACCACCGCCCCGCCCGTCCTGCGCCAGGCGTACACCGTCACCGTCGACGAGGGCGTGGGCACCGCGCCGCAGGCCTACGGCAACGCCTCGCACGTGGTCTCCGACCTCTTCCTCGGCGCCGACGCCACCAACCCGACGCGGCGTGCCGGGGACCGGTCCGCCGGGGCCGCGGGCGACGAGCCGCTGGTCCGGCTCGACCACGGCGCCTCGCTGCGCAGCCCCTTCGCCGGCCCGCCGCCCAAGCTGCAACCCGGCCGCGGCGAGTACCCGGGAGCCGACCCGTCGATCAGCTTCCCCGCCGAGGCCGCGATCGGCCGCTACTACCGGCTGACCGTCCCGGTCGAGGTCGGCGACCAGCCCGCCACCCTCGCCGGCTGGATCGACTTCGGGCACACCGGTCGCTTCGAGCCCGCCGAGCGGGTGCAGACCGAGGTCCAGCCCGGCGCCGACACCGCGACCCTGGAGTGGACCGTCCCGTCCGGCGCGGCGTCCGGCGAGACCTGGGCCCGGCTGCGGATCGCCCGGGACACCAGCCAGCTGGTCTCCTCCGGCGGCTTCGCCGACTCCGGGCAGGTCTCCGACCAGCGGATCAAGCTGACCGTCGGAGCCGCCAGGCCCGAGATCGCCGAACCGGTCGACGGCACCGTCCTCGCCGACGCCCGCCCGGAGATCAGCGGCGACGGCGCGGTGGCCGGCGCCACGGTCGAGGTCAGGGAAGGCGACACGGCGCTCTGCCGGGCCAAGGTCGGGCGCGGCGGCGACTGGTCCTGCCACCCCGCCGCGGCACTGGCCGCGGGCACCCACGGCCTCACCCCGGTGGAGACCACCAGCGGCGGCGTGGTGTTGCGCGGTGAACCGGTCAGGGTCGCGGTGAAGACCGCCCCGCCGAACGCCCCCGCGCTCACCCTCCCCGCGTACACCAACGACCCCGAGCTGCAGCTCACCGGCACCGGCGACGCGGGCAGCACCGTCTCGGTCACCGACCGCACCGCGGGCGGCGAACTGTGCAGCACGGCGGTGCGGCCGGCCGGCCGGTGGTCCTGCCTGCCGGTCGAGGGCCTGACGGAGGGGAAGCACCAGCTGGCCCCCGTCGCCGTCGACGCGGCGGGGAACCGGACGGCCGGGCAGCCGGTCACGCTGGTGGTCGACACCGTCGCGCCGGACCGGCCGGTGCTCCGCTCGCCGGCTCCGGGGGAGACCCTGCGAACCAGCCGCCCGACGCTCGGCGGGCGGGCGGAACCGGGTGCGAACGTGCTGGTCACGGCCGGGTCGAGCGCGGGCTCCGAGCAGCGGGCCGTGCTGTGCGGGGCGACGGCGGCGCTCGACGGGAGCTGGACCTGCACCGCCAACCGGGACCTGACGGACGGGGAGCAGTGGCTGACCGTCACGGCCACCGACCAGGCGGGGAACGGGACGTCGGCGGACGCGGTGCGGGTGCGGGTCGCCGTCGGGGCGGTGGTGCCGACTCCGGTGGTGCCGAGTCCGGCCGCTCCGAGCCCGTCGGCCGTGAGCCCGTCGTCGTCGGTGGCGCCGTCGGTGGCGCCGTCGATGTCGCCGTCGGCCTCGGTCCCGCCGAGCCCGGTGGTGTCGAGCACGACGGTGCCGGTCGCGTCGGTACCAGTCGCGTCGGGCGCGGCCACGGGTTCCGCGTCGGCCTCCGCCCCGGTCGCGGCGAGTCCCGGTCCGTCCGTCGCGGCGGTGCCCGAGGTACCGGTGCCGCCGGGGGTGCTGCCGATCATCGTTCCGCCGGTGTCCGCTGATCCGTCCGGTCCTGCCGTGCCCGCCGTTCCGAATCCCTCGACCGCTGCGACCACGGTGAGCGGTGCGACCGCCTCGCCGACCGCGATCCCGAGCCCGAGTCCGACTCTGACCTCTGCCGTCAGCCCGTCCCGGGCCGGCTCCGCCGCCGGTTCCGCCGGTTCCGCCGAATCCGGGAGGGGCGCGGCCCGGCCGTTGGCCGTGCCGCCGGTGGAGCGTTCGCAGAGCGCGGCCGCGGGGTCCGGGGAGGTCGGCCGGCGCGCCGGACTCGCCGGGATCCTGCTGGTGCTCGCCGGAATCGGGCTGATCACCCGTCGGGTGTTCGCCCGTGGGCCCGGTGCTCGACGGCGCTGACCTGCGCCGAACCGTCCGACCATCCATTCATGTGCCTGCGCGTCAGGTCGGCTTTGGACGATTCGTCAGTAAATGTCGACACACCTCGACTCAAATGTCGCATTTGATGACGTATGAACTTAGCCTGACCCTGGCACTGCCCGTCAGATCCGGGCCGCCCGTTGCGCGACACACCGACCCAGAGGACCCGTGCATGGACGTCACCCGCGACTCTTCGCAGCGACCCGAAAACCTGACCCAGAGCCTCCCGCCGGCACTGCCGGAACGTTCCGCCTCCGGAGCCAGCCCGCTGGCCAGGGTCACGGCGGTCAGAACGGCGGAGGCCGCCGAGCCGGTCGGCCCGGCCGACGGCGGACCGGCGACCACCCCACTGGCGATCGTCCCCGGGCCGTCCTCCGCCGGCCCGGCGGACCTGCGGGACCCGCTGGAGAGGGCCGCCCCGGAGACCGTCGAGCTGCTGGACGCCGCCTCGGCCGGGGCCCCCGCCGCCGCCACGTCCCGGCGTCCGCCGCGCGCCGACCAGGCGCTGCGCGAGCACGGCGCCACCGCGCTGCCCGGCTGGACCGCCCTGCTGGTGGTGCTGCTCGGGCTGGCCGGGGTCGTGTTCCTGCTGCTGCGCACCGGCGTCGTTCCGCACTGGGACCGTCTCGCGGACCTGCGCGGCCCCGCCGCGCGGGCGAGCGGACGGGCCGAGGCGGACACCGCGGCGATCGCCGGGGTCGGCACGGCCGGCCTGCTGGTGGTGCTCGCGCTCGCCGGGCTGCTGGCCAACCCGGGCGGCGAGACCCGGGTGCTGACCCGCTGGGGCCGCTACCGGGGCACCGTCCGCCGGACCGGCCTGGTCTGGGTCAACCCGCTGCTGCGCCGCCGCCGGGTGGACGTGCGGCTGCGGCACTGGCGCAGCGAGCCGGTGAAGGTGGTCGACCGGACCGGCACGCCGATCGTGGTTCGGCTGCTGATCGTCTGGCGGGTCAAGGACACCGCACGGGCGTTGCTGGCGATCGAGGACCACGAGGGCTACCTGCGCGAGCAGGTCCAGGCGGTGCTCACCCGCACCGCGTCCACGCTGCCCTGCGACAGCAACGCGGCGCCCGGCCCCGCGCTGCGCGACGGGCAGTGGTTCGCCGACGAGCTGACCAGGGCGCTGGCCGCCGAGGTCGCCCCGGCGGGCCTGGAGGTCTACTCGGTGCAGCCGTTGGGGCTGGACTACGCGCCCGAGGTCGCCGAGTCGATGCGCCGCCGGCGGCTGGCCGAACTGGACGCGGGCCTGCGGACGGTGCTGGTGGACGACGCGGTGGAGGCGGCGGCGCTCGCCGTCCGCCGTCTGGAGCGAGCGACCGCGCACGAACTGGACGAGGCCGCCCGCAGCGCGCTGATGGAGCAGCTGCTGGTCGCCTTCGTCGCCCCGGCCGGAGTGGCCGCCTCGGTACCGCCCCCGGCCGTCCGTGCCGGGCGGAAGGAAGGACGACCCGCATGAGGATAGCCACCGGCTCGTACGCCGGACCCGCCGTCACGGCCGGTCCGGCCGGCTCGGTCGGTCCGGAGGAGGATCCAGGCCTGATCGGCTTCGAGGAGCTTCTCGGCAGCGTCCCCGCGATCGCCGGTTGCGGTTGCCCGAACTGCGCGCCCCGGCCGCGCACCGCCCGCACCGGGGCGGCGGCCGGCGGCAGCCGAATACACCGTGCCGTGCGGAGCACCTGCCTGGCGACCACCGTGCTGGCGGGCGCCGGCGTGGTCGGGCTGACGGCCGGAGCCGGGTCCGCGCACGCCGCCGCCGGGAAGCAGGGCTGGGACGGGTCGAAGTACTGGTTCAAGAACGGTGCCGGCGAGTGGCGCTGGACCGGCCACTACGAGGTCTACGCCGACCGCACGGGCCGGACCGGCGGCTCGGCCGGGTCGGGCGGGTCGGGTGCCAAGGCCGTCTCCAACGGACCGGCCGCCTCCGCGGGCCCGCGCCAGGGCTGGGACGGGTCGAAGTACTGGTTCAAGAACGGCAGCGGCGAGTGGCGCTGGACCAGCCACTACGACGTCTACCTGGACCGCACCGGGCAGTCCGGCGGCGGTTCGGCCCCGGCCCCCGCCCAGCCCGTCGGCCGTCCGTCCTCGGACACCGCGCCGGCCTCCGGGAGCCGGGAGACGGCCGTCGACTACGCGCTCGCCCAGCTGGGCAAGCCGTACGTCTGGGGCGGTGACGGCCCGTCCGGCTACGACTGCTCGGGGCTGGTGCAGCAGGCCTTCCGGCGCGCGGGGATAAGCCTGCCGCGGGTGGCCGACGACCAGTACGCGGCGACCACGCCGATCACCGCCGGGCAGCTGCGCCGGGGCGACCTGGTGTTCTGGTCGGACAGCGGCCGCGCCTCGGGGATCCACCACGTGGGGATATACCTGGGCGGCGGCACGTTCGTGGAGGCGCCCCGGCCGGGCAAGACCGTCCGGGTCTCGACCCTCGTCGCCGGCTACTACCCGACCCACTTCGGGCGGCCGTGACCCCGCGGACACCACTCCCCCGCCGACACCACCGGGCCCCCCACCCCATCGCCCGGGCGGGGGGCCGGTGGGGTACCTTGACGGTGCGCTGGCGCGGGAGGCCGCGGGCCGGCGGGCGGTCAGCGACGGGGGGACGCTGCAGAGGGCGCCGGCCAGCAGCGGCGGGAGCTGCTCGACGGTGCGGGCGCTGGCGATCGGGGCGGCGACCGTCGGACGGGCGGCGAGCCAGGCCAGCGCGACGGTGGCGACCTCGACGTCGTGCTCGGCGGCGACGCCGTCCAGCGCCTCCAGCACCTTGGGGCCGCGCGGCTCGGCGAGGTAGCGGGCGGCGCCCTCGGCCCGGGCGCTGTCCACGCCCGGCCCGCCCGGGCGGTACTTGCCGGTCAGGAAGCCGGAGGCGAGCGCGTAGTACGGCACGGTGGCCAGGCCGTGCTCGGCGACCACGTCGGCCAGCGGGCCCTCGAAGGTGTCGCGGGAGACCAGGTTGTAGTGCGGCTGGACGGCCACGTACTTCGCCAGGCCCTCGCGCTCGGCGAAGGCCAGCGCCTCGGTCAGCCGACCGGCGCCGATGTTGGAGGCGGCGACGGCGCGCACCTTGCCCTCGCGGACCAGCTCGTCCAGGGCCGTGACGAACTCCTCGACCGGCGTGTCGTCGTCCCGGTGGGTGTAGTACAGGTCGATCCGCTCGACGCCCAGGCGGCGCAGCGAGGCCTCGGCCGAGGCCTTGATGTTGGCGGCGCCGAGGCCGCTCGCGTCGGGGTGCATGCCGACCTTGGTGGCGATCACGACGTCGTCGCGGTTGCCGCGGCTGCGCAGCCAGTGGCCGAGGACGGTCTCGGACTCGCCGCCGGTGTTGCCCGGGGCCCAGGCCGAGTAGACGTCGGCGGTGTCGACGAAGTTGCCGCCGGCGGCGGTGTAGGCGTCCAGGACCGCGAAGGACTGCTGCTCGTCGGCCGTCCAGCCGAAGACGTTGCCGCCGAGGGAGAGCGGGAAGACGGACAGGTCGGAGGTGCCGAGGCGCACCCGGCTGTGGGTTCCGGTCATGATCGCAGTCAACCCGATCCCGTGGTGGGGCATTCCGGCCGCCGCCGGGTGTTCACGAGCCCGTCGCACCACCGTCGCACGTCGGGGTGGGGCGTCGGCCGGGAAGGGGGTCCGGGCTGTGCCTGAGGTGGGCCGATTCGTTAGAGTCCCTGCCATGGCTGACAACGACTACGACCCCGCCGGCAGCACTCAGATGTTCCGGGCGTTCGTCGACGAGACCCCGGCACGCCAGGAGCCGGGCAACGTTTCCACCTACGGCCGCAGCAGCGGCGGCGGCAGCCGGACCGGCGTGGTCACGCTGATCGCCGTCGTCGCGGTGGCCGTCCTCGGTGCCGTCATCTGGCTGGCGGTCAAGTGACCTTCGCGCGGGTGACCCTCGTCC
>NZ_JBHWCL010000082.1:0-41659 GCF_042735125.1 Kitasatospora sp. NPDC059599
GAGCTGGTCGACTACGGCGTGGTCGGTGACCTCTTCGAGGTCCTGCCGCAGCTCACCGCCGAGGTGAAGGCCCGCAAGGCCTGATCCCGCGGGAAGGTTCGGAGGGCGTGGCGCCGGGTGCTCGGTGCCACGCCCTCCGTCGTCGTCCCCGGAGCACGGCGGGTGGTGCCGCGGCCCGTAGAGTCTGCGCGAACGCGTGTGACGTGCGGGCATGAGCCGTACTCATGTCGGGGGATGAGCGGGGCTCATGACCCGATCGTGTGGCGGGCGGGGCATGAGCCGTCCTCATACCCCTGACCTGTGGCGTCCGGGGCATGAGGTGAACGCATGACCCGGACGTGTGACGTGCGGGACGCGACAGCGTGGGACGAGGGCGAGGACGGTGGCATGGCACTGCTGACGGCACTTCAGGGCGGATTCGGCGACGCGGCGGACGCGCTGCGGATCGACGGTCGGACGCTCTCCCGGGAGGAACTGCTGGGCGCGGCGACCGCCGTCGCGGACCGGGTGGCCGGCGCCCCCGCGCTGGCGGTGCTCGCCCGGCCCACCGTCGAGACGGTCACCGCCGTGGTCGGCGGCCTGCTCGCGGGCGTCCCGGTGGTGCCGCTGCCGCCCGACTCGGGGCCCAAGGAGCGCGAGCACATCCTGCGCGACTCGGGCGCGACGCTGCTCGCCCACGCCGCCGGGGAGGCGCTGCCCGGGTCCGGCCCGGTGGAGGGCCTGCCGGTCGATCCGCTGCAGCGCTCCGCCGCCACGTACGCCGAGCCGGCCGCGGACTCCACCGGCTTCGTGCTCTACACCTCGGGCACCACCGGCGCGCCCAAGGGCGCGGTGATCCGGCGCGGGGCGATCGCCGCCGACCTGGACGCGCTGGCCGCGGCCTGGCAGTGGACCGCAGAGGACACCCTCGCCCACGGCCTGCCGCTGTTCCACGTGCACGGCCTGTTGCTCGGCGTGCTCGGAGCCCTGCGCACCGGCAGTCGGCTGGTGCACACCGGCCGGCCCACCCCGGCCGGGTACGCGGCGGCCGGCGGCAGCCTGTACTTCGGCGTGCCCACCGTCTGGTCCCGGCTGGCGGCGGACCCGGAGGCGGCGGCCCGGTTGGCCCCGGCCCGGCTGCTCGTCTCCGGCAGCGCGCCGCTGCCCGTGCCGGTGTTCGAGAAGCTGGCCGCGCTCACCGGGCACGCCCCGATCGAGCGGTACGGGATGACCGAATCGCTGATCACCGTCAGCACCAGGGCCGACGGCGAGCGGCGCCCCGGCAGCGTCGGCCTGCCGCTGGACGGGGTACGCACCCGGCTGGTCGGCGAGGACGGCACGCGGCTGCCGAACGACGGGGAGACCGTCGGTGAGCTGCAGGTGTCCGGCCCGACACTGTTCAGCGGCTACCTCAACCGGCCGGACGCCGACGCCGAGGCCTGGACGGCGGACGGCTGGTTCCGCACCGGCGACGTCGCGGTGATCGGGCCGGACGGCTTCCACCGGATCGTCGGCCGGGCCTCGGTGGACCTGATCAAGAGCGGCGGCTACCGGATCGGCGCGGGCGAGGTGGAGGCCGCGCTGCGCGACCACCCGTCGGTCGCCGACGCGGCGGTGGTCGGCGTGCCGGATCCGGATCTCGGACAGGCGGTCGTCGCGTACGTCATCCCGGACGGCGCCGTGACGGGGGAACAGCTGACGGCTTTTGTGGCGGAGCGGCTCTCGGTGCACAAGCGGCCGCGCCGGGTCGTGCTGGTACCCGAACTGCCCCGCAACGCACTGGGGAAGGTGCTGAAGAAGCAGCTGCTGACGGAGGCCGACGGCCGGTGATGAGGGGGCGTCGGACGCCTCCCCGGTGACGGGTGTTCACCCTGATGCGGCGTCGGTGCTCACCGCCCGTGACCCCTTCCATTGGCGCACTCCACTGCGCGCCGTGAGCGGATGCGTGCCTAACGTGACGAACAGGCAGGCCTCGGTCTGCCCGGCCGTGGGAACCGGTGGTACCGGGACCACGGCGGTTCGAATCAGTACCGCAGCCGCCCGTTCCGGCGGCAGTCCGCAGCGAGTCGCGGCGATCCGCAGCCTCTCGCTGAGATCCACAGCAGTGAAGGAAGTCAGCAGGGATGACCACCGTCAACACCGGCGCACCGGATGCCGCCGACGAACCGACCGCGCAGCAGGCCGCTGCCACCGCCCGTTCCTCCCGTCCCTCCAGGGCCGCGCGGCTCCGCCGGGGGATAGGCATGGTGGCCGTGATCGCGACCGGAGCGGGCGTGCTCGGCCTCGGCACCGGCGTGACCCCGGCGGCGGCCGAGACCGCGCCGGCGCACGCCGGGTGGGACGGCTCGCGGTACTGGTTCAAGAACAGCCAGGGGCAGTGGCGCTGGACCTCGCACTACGACGTGTACGTGGCGCGGACCGGTGGCGGGACGAAGTCCACGACCACGTCGTCGAGCGGGGGGATCAAGCAGGGCTGGGACGGTTCGCGCTACTGGTTCCGCAACAGCAAGGGCGAGTGGCGCTGGACCACGCACTACGACATCTACCTGGCGCGGACCGGGGGCGGTTCCTCGTCCTCGTCGGGTCCCGCGGGCTCGGGTTCGTCCGGCGGCTCGGTGGCCGCGGACCCGGACGTCGAGACCGCCGTGCAGTACGCGCTCGCCCAGCTGGGCAAGCCGTTCCGGACGGCGGGCAACGGGCCGGACGGGTACGACTGCTCGGGCCTGGTCCAGCAGTCCTTCAGGCGCGGCGGCATCAGCCTGCCGCGGGTCGCCAACGACCAGTTCGCGGCGACCACGCCCGTCAAGGCGAGCCAGCTGCGCCGCGGTGACCTGCTGTTCTGGTCGCCGGACGGGACTGCGCGGGGCATCCAGCACGTGGCGATCTACCTGGGCAACAACCAGTACGTCGAGGCCGCGCGACCGGGGACCACCATCCGGATCTCGGCGATCAGCAGCGGCTACTACCCGGCGTTCATGGGGCGGCCGTAGCGCCGTCGCGGGTACCCGGGTTCGCGCGTCGGGGGCGTCCGGCAGGGCCGGCGCCCCCGATGCGGCTCGTTCGGCGCGCGGTCAGAGGTCCGTCGGCCGGGGGAGTGCGCCGCGGGCGCCGAGGGCGGTGACGGCGAAGGCCCCGGCGGCGACGGCGGTGGCCGCCGCTCCGGGGAGGTCGGCGCCGCGCGCGAGGCCGGCGGCGAGGGCGCCGCAGAAGGCGTCGCCCGCTCCGGTGGTGTCGACCACCCGGACGGCGGGGGCCGGCAGCCGGCTCGACCGTCCGTCCGTGAGGACCAGGGCGCCGTCCCCGCCGAGGGTGATCACGACGCCCTCGGCGCGGTCGGCGAGGAGCCGGGCGGCTTCGGTGACGTCGGCGGCCCCGGTCAGCTGGCGGGCCTCGACCGCGTTGGCGACGACCAGGGGGCGGCGCCCGGTCGGGCCGGTGTCGGGCAGGGCTCCGGCCGGAGCGGTGTTGTGCAGCCACCGGGTCCCGCCGGAGGGGCCCGCGGCGGGCAGCGCCGCGGCCGTCGCGCGGATGCACGCCGCGGGGACCTCGTTGCTGGTGAGGACCACGTCGACGGGGAGCAGACGCAGGCGACCCAGGGCGGCGGTGACCTCCTCCGGGGTGAGGTGCGCGTTGGCGCCGGGGACGACGACGATGCTGTTCTCCCCGGACGGGTCGACCATGACGATCGCCTGGCCGGTGGGCGCGTCGGGGTGCGTCAGCACGGCGCCCGTCTCGACCTCCGCGCCGTGCAGGTCGGCGAGTGCCGCCTCGCCCTCGGCGTCGTGCCCGATCTTGGCGACCAGGTGCGTCGCCGCGCCCATCCGGGCCGCCGCCACCGCCTGGTTGGCACCCTTGCCGCCGAATCCCCGGGTGGCGGTGTCGGCGAGGACGGTCTCGCCGGGGGACGGGAGTACGGGGCAGCGGAGGATCCGGTCGGTGTTGACCGATCCGATGACGACGACCCGGCCGACTGGCAGCAGCTTCATCGTTCCTCTGTACGTGCCCGGGTGCGCGCTGCGCAAGCGGGCGGGGCGGGCCCGGCGGGCGGGCGCGGGGCGAGGGGCGGTGGCGGCGCCGGCAGGAGCGGACGGGTGCCGAGGGGTGCCGAGGGGTGCGGACGGGGCAGGTCGGCGGCGCGGGAGCCGGGGCGCGAGCGGTGAGCGGGTGGTTGTGCGCGGGAGGTCGACCCATCCGGCGTCCTGTGCGTGAGCAGTGGTGAAGGGGTGCAATTTTGATGTAGACCGGTCTGCATATTTCCGCGCGCGAGCGCCTGGCCTGGGCACATGCCGCTGTCACTGGGCAATTCGGGGCGCGCGGGCGGGCGCGTCGGAGAGGCATGGGGAGCGGCGTGGCGCGGGTACCACCACGGGTGGCGCTGGTTCGGCTGACGGGGGCGCTGCCCGGTGCGATCGGCATCGGGGGAAGTCGAGGGGCAGGGGACGTTGTGATCGTCTGGGTCAATGGCACGTTCGGGGCGGGCAAGACCAGTGCCTGCCGCGAGTTGGTGGAACTGCTGCCCGGGAGCGTGCTCTTCGATCCCGAGCTGGTGGGCTTCGGTCTTCGCCGGATGCTCCCGGCCGACCGGCTGGCGACGGTGTCCGACTTCCAGGACCTTGCGGCCTGGCGCCGGCTCGTCCCCGAGACGGCGGCCGCACTGCTCGACGAGGTCGGGGGGCCGCTGGTGGTCCCGATGACCCTGCTCAGAGAGGACTACCGGGACGAGATCTTCGGCGACCTCGCCTCCCACGGGATCACGGTGCACCACTTCGTGCTGGACCCAGAAGAAACGATCCTGCGCGAGCGCATCGCCCACCGCGAGGAATGCCCGGACGACCCGGAGGCCAGCGCACGGGTCCGCACCTGGTGCATCGAACACCTGCCCCGCTACCGTGCCGCCCGCCGCTGGCTGGTCGGCGACGCCCGCATGGTTGACACCAGCGCGCTCACGCCGCAGGAGACCGCCCGCCGGATCGCCGAGCTGGTCCGGGTCGGCGCAGCCCGCTGCCCGATCGTCCAGAGCCCGGACCCGACGGGGGACACCGTGGCCTCCGCCGTCCTGTTCTTCGACGAGCAGGACCGCGTCCTGCTGGTCGATCCCGTCTACAAACCCGACTGGGACTTCCCCGGAGGCGTGGTCGAGCGCGGTGAGGCCCCCACCGACGCCGCGCTGCGCGAGACCGCCGAGGAACTCGGCCTGCGCCTCGACCCGGCCGGGCTGCGCCTGCTCGCCGTCGACTGGGAACCGCGCACCGGTCCGCGCCGCGGCGGCCTGCGGCTGATGTACGACGGGGGCCTGCTGGACGAGGCGGGCCGCCAGAACCTGCTGCTGCAGCCGGAGGAGTTGCGCAGCTGGCGCTTCGTCACACTGGACGAGGCCGCCGAACTGCTGCCGCCGAGCCGGTACCGGCGCCTGGCGGCCGCCCTGGACGCCCGGCGCGGTGGCGAGCTGCGGTACCTGGAGGCGGGGTGCCGGGTGGCCGTCGGGATGGCGAGCGCGGCGGACGCGGCGTAGCGGGGGCGCGATCGGGCCGTGGGCGGCCGGGCGGCCGGGCGGTTGGGCGGTGGCGCGGCGGGCGCGGCCGGGCGGTTGGGCGGTGGCGCGGCGGGCGCGGCCGCACCTCCGGGTTCGCCCGGCCGTCGGCGTCGGCGGGAGGATGGGGTCATGCCCTTCACGCTGAGCCACCCCGCCGCCGTCCTGCCCCTGCTGCGCCGTGCCGGGGTGCGCGGGCCGTTGGTGGCGTCGGCGCTGGTCGCCGGGTCCATGGCGCCCGACGTGCCGTTCTTCGCCGAGTCCCTGCTGCCCGGGGTGTACGGCCACGGCGGGCTGACGCACCGCTGGTGGGCGGTGCCGACGCTGGACGTGGCGATCGCCGGCTCACTGGTGGCCGGCTGGCACGGGCTGCTGCGGGGACCGTTGGTGGCGCTGCTGCCCGAGCGGTTCGCGGGCGGCGCCGAGGCGCTGACGGCCCGCCGGGTCGGAGCCGGCGGTGCCCGGGCGGGTGGTGTCGCAGGTGCGGACGCGGCCTGGTTCGCGGCGTCGGCGGCGATCGGTGCGGCCACCCACGTCGGCTGGGACGCGTTCACGCACGGGGGCCGGCTGGGCGTCCGGCTGCTGCCCGTACTGGACCGGTCGGTGGCCGGTGTGCCGGTGTACGAGGCGCTGCAGTACGGCAGTTCGGCGCTCGCGCTGGTGGCGATGGGAGGGTGGGCGGCGCGTGCGGTGCGGGCCGTCGAGCCGGCGCGGCCGGAGGTGGCGCTCGCTCCCGGGACGCGGCGGGCCGCCGTCGCGCTGCTGGGAGCGGCGACGGCGGCCGGGGTGCTGCACCGGCTCAGCCCGCTGAAGCGGAACCTGGTGCCGGAGGTCTGCTTCGGCGCCGGGGCCGGCCTCGCGGTCGGTGCCGTCGGGTACGCGGCGGTGGTGGCGGCCGTCCGACGGGTGCGCGGCGGACGGCCGGGACCGGGAGCCGCGAGCGGCGGCTCCCGGCCGGACGTCCGTCAGACGGAGCGCAGCTCGGCGTAACGACGCAGGAAGAGGGCCTCGGTGAGGGCCATCCGCTCCAGCTCCTGCGGGTCGACGCTCTCGTTGACCGCGTGGATCTGGGTGGTCGGCTCCTCGACGCCGATCAGCACGATCTCGGCCTGCGGGTAGAGCGAGCGCAGCGTGTTGCACAGCGGGATCGAGCCGCCTTCGCCGGAGGCCACCATGTCGGTGCCGAACGCCTCGGCCATGGCCTCGCCCATCGCCTCGTACGCCGGGCCGGTGGTGTCGGCGCGGAAGGCGGAACCGCTGCCCTGGCGCTGGACGGTCAGCTTGGCGCCGAGCGGGACCTGCGCCTCCAGGTGGGCGACCAGGGTCTCCTGGGCGGCCGAGGCGTCCGTGCCCGGCGGGACGCGCAGGCTGATCAGGGCCTTGGCAGCGGCCTGGACGGAGGAGGTGGCGCCGATCACCGGCGGGGCGTCGATGCCGAGGACGGTGACGGACGGGCGGGCCCAGAGGCGGTCGGCGATGGTGCCGGTGCCGGTCAGGGCGACGCCGTCGAGCACCTTGGCGTCGGCGCGGAACTGCTCCTCCGGGTACTGCACGCCCTCCCAGGTCTGGTCGGAGGACAGCCCGGCGACCGCGACGTCGCCGTTCTCGTCGTGCAGCGAGGCGAGGATCCGGACCAGGGACTGCAGCGCGTCCGGGGCGGCGCCGCCGAAGGCGCCGGAGTGCAGGTTGCCCGCCAGGGTGGTGACCGAGGCCTCGACCACCGTCATGCCGCGCAGCGAGGCGGTCACCGTGGGCAGGCCGGGGGCGAAGTTGCCGGTGTCGCCGATGACGATGGCGTCGGCGGTGAGCAGCTCGGGGTGGGCCTCCGCGTAGCGCTCCAGGCCGCCGGTGCCCTGCTCCTCCGAGCCCTCGACGATGATCTTCAGACCGACCGGGTAGGAGTCCCCGTACACCTGGCGCAGCGCCCGCAGGGCGGTCAGGTGCATCAGGATGTTGCCCTTGCAGTCGGCGGCGCCGCGCCCGTACCAGCGGCCGTCACGCTCGGTCAGCTCGAACGCGGGGCTGATCCAGGCGTCCTCGTCGAGCGGGGGCTGGACGTCGTAGTGCGAGTAGAGCAGGACGGTCGGCGCGCCCTCGGGGCCCGGCAGCTCGGCGTAGACGGACTGGGTGCCGTCCGGGGTGTCGAGCAGTCGGACGCCGGTCAGGCCCTCGGCGGCGAAAGCGTCGGCGACCCAGCGCGCGGCCTTCTCGCACTCCTCGACCGGGAACTGGCGCGGGTCGGCGACCGACGGGAAGGCGACCAGCTCGGCGAGGTCGGTGCGGGCACGGTCCATCAGGGACCGGACGGCGTCGGCCAGGGGCTGTGACATCGGGGCTCCGAGGGGGTGGGGCCACCCGCGGGGTACCGCGGGCGGAGCGGGGCGGTTGGGGTACTGCCGATCATAGGTGGCGCGGATCCGGGCGGTCCGGGGCGGGCGTCCGGCCGGTTCCCGGCAGGGCGACGGCGGCGCGGGGGTCTGCGTGGCGCGACAGGGCCGAGTGGCGCGGCGGGGTTCGAGTGGCGCGGAGGGGTTCGAGCGGTAGGGCGGGGTTCGAGTGGTGCGGCGTCCGGTGGGGCGGGTGGACGCATAGGATTGCTCGACGTGACTGACTCCGGAAGCTCCGATTCCCGTAGCCCGCTCGACAGCCCGCTCGAAGGGACGGCCTCGCCGCTCGACGACGCGGTTTCGCCGCCGGACGGCGTCTGGGACGTCGTGGTGGTCGGCGCCGGACCGGCCGGCTCCTCGGCCGCGCACGCCGCCGCCGTCCAGGGCCGCCGGGTGCTGCTGCTCGACAAGGCCGAGCACCCCCGTTACAAGACCTGCGGCGGCGGCATCATCGGCCCCTCCAGGGACAGCCTGCCGCCGGACTTCCAGCTGCCGCTGCAGGACCGGGTGCACGCCGTCACCTTCGCGTACGACGGGCGGTACACCCGGACCCGGCGGTCCCAGCGGATGCTGTTCGGCCTGGTCAACCGGGACGAGTTCGACCTGCGCCTGGTGCAGGCGGCCAAGGCGGCCGGGGCGGTGCTGGTCACCGGCGTGACCGTCACCGGTGTCGAGCAGCGCGGCGGCGAGCACCGGACCGCGCTGGTGACGGCGGCCGACGGGCGCACCTTCGAGGCCCGCGCGGTGGTCGGTGCGGACGGCAGCGCGAGCCGGATCGCCCGGCACGTCGGCGTCACCTTCGACCAGATCGACCTCGGTCTGGAGGCGGAGATCCCGGTACCGCCGCAGGTCGCCGCGGACTGGGCCGGCCGGATCCACCTCGACTGGGGCCCGTTGCCCGGCAGTTACGGCTGGGTGTTCCCCAAGACCGAGACCAGCAGCCTCACCGTCGGCGTCATCTCGGCGCGCGGCGACGGCGAGCGCACCAAGCGGTACCTCGCCGACTACGTACGGCGGCTGGGCCTGTCCGGCTTCACCCCCACGGTCGAGTCCGGGCACCTGACCCGCTGCCGGGCCGAGGACTCGCCGCTCTCCCGCGGCCGGGTGCTGGTCGCCGGCGACGCGGCCGGGCTGTTGGAGCCGTGGACCCGTGAGGGCATCTCGTACGCGCTGCGCTCGGGCCGGCTGGCCGGCGAGTGGGCGGTGAAGGTCGCCGAGGCGGGCAACGCGCCCGCCGTGCGGCGCGAGGCGCTCAACTACGCGTTCGCGGTCAAGGCCGGGCTGGGCGTGGAGATGCGTGCGGGCAAGCAGCTGCTGGGTGCCTTCGAGCAGCGGCCGTACCTGTTCCACGCGGCGGTGTGCCTGGTGCCGGCGGCCTGGCGGGCCTTCGCCCGGGCCACCCAGGGGCACACCACCTTCGCCCAGCTGCTGCGGCAGAACCGGGCGGCGCGCAAGCTGATGTCGATGGCGTCGCGGTAGGTGGCGGTGGGCGGCCCGTCGTGCCGGTGCGGGGCCGGTGCTCCTCCCGTGGTGGAGGAGCACCGGCCCCGTTCACCTCGCGTGCCCGGACCGAGGACCGGGGACCGGGGGGCCCGGGCCGGGTGGCGGTGAGCGCTACCTGAGACCGGTGTCGAGCGCGGTCATGAGCGCGCCCGACGGGGTGTCGCCGGACATCTCCCAGATCATGCCGCCGAGCAGGTTCTTCGACTTGAGGTAGGCCGTCTTCTGGGCGATCGACCAGGCGTCGTCGAACGTCCACCACTGGCCGCCGGCTCCCGTGTAGCCGTACGTGGCAACGGACTTGGGGTCGTGGTAGACGGTGAGGCCGGCCAGGCCGGTGATCAGGTTGTGGTACCCGCGGGTGCCGGCCTCCTCGGCGAACTGGCCCGGTGCGGCGCCGTTCGCGGACTGCCACACGCCCTTGGCGCCGCCGTCCGCCACGCCCTGCCAGCCGCGCCCGTAGAACGGGAAGCCGATGGTCAGCTTGCGCGGGTTGACCCCGGCGCCGAGGTAGGCCTGGACGGCCGCGTCCACGCTGAAGTGGAAGCCGTACGGGTCGTTCGGGTCCGCGTACAGGTTGGAGGCCTGGCCGGTGCGGTCGGGTTCCCACGAATTGTCGCTGCCGGAGCCGTGGAAGTCGTAGCCCTGGACGTTGGCGATGTCCAGCGAGGTGAAGATCCTGCCCAGGTCCCAGCCGGTGGCGACCTTCGCCGGGTCGGCCGGGGTGAAGGCGGTGAGCAGCTTGTGCGAGCCGCCCGACGCGTCGAGCTGCTTGCGGAACTCGGCCAGCAGCAGGGTCAGGTTGTCCTTGTCGTCGGCGCTCCAGTGGTTGCCGGCGTGGCCGTCGCCGGAGCCCGGCCACTCCCAGTCGAGGTCGACGCCGTCGAAGATCCCGGCCGCCACGCCGTCGCCGCCGGCGCCGTTGTAGACCGGCAGGTTGCCCTTGATCCAGGTGTCCACGCAGGACTTGACGAACTTCTGGCGGGAGGCGTCGGTGGCGGCGACGTCGGAGAAGTACTTGGAGTACGTCCAGCCGCCGAGCGAGACGACCACCTTCAGGTTCGGGTACTTGGCCTTGAGCTTCTTCAACTGGTTGAGGTTGCCGCGGAGTTTGCCCCAGCCGTCGTCGGCCACGCCGTCCACCGACTGGTCGGCGCTCATCGGGCGGGCGTAGTCGGCGTCGGCGTCGCCCGCCCCGGTGCCCTGGTCCGGGTCCTGCGGGTTGGCGGTGGTGCCCCTGGTGACGCCCGCGAGGCAGGTCAGGTTGACCGGATCGATGTTCTCGAAGGCGTAGTTGACGACGTCGAGCTTGGCGGCGCTGCCCGAGGTGTCGAGGTTCTTGACGAAGTACTGGCGGCCGTAGATGCCCCACTGGACGAAGTAGCCGACCCGGGCGTACTTCCCGGCGCCGACGAGGTCCGAGGTGGTCACGGAGAGCGGGGCGGAGGCGGGCGAGGCGTTGTCGGCGGCGTCGCGGGCCTTCACGGTGAAGGTGTAGGCGGTGGACGGCGACAGGTTGCCGACGGACGCGGTCAACGTGCCGCCGGTGACCGTCGCCACCGGCGCGCCGCCCTGGTAGACGTCGTACGCGGCGACCCGGACGTTGTCGGTCGCGGCGTTCCAGGCGAGCGTCACGTCCGTCGAGCCCACGGCCGTGGTCCGCAGGGCGGTCGGAGCGGTGGGCGGCACCCGGTCGGTGGACGGGTCGAAGGTGGCGGCGGTGACGGGTGCGCTGAGCGGGCCGGTGTTGCCGCGGCTGTCCCTGGCCCTGACCGTCAGGGTGTAGGAGGTGGCCGGGGTGAGGCCGGTGACCAGGGCGCCGGCGGTCGGGCCGGAGGCGAGGACGGTGCTGCCGTTCAGCACGTCGTACGAGGCGACCGGGAAGTCTCCGCCGGTGGCGGCCGGCCAGCTCAGGGCGAGCGTGTGCGCGGTGGACTCGGTGACCGTCGGGGTGCCCGGGGCGGACGGCGGGACGTCCGGGGTGCCGTCGCACTTGTCGCCGTTGATGCGGCAGTTGAGCGGCGTGGTGACCGGGCCGGTGCCGACGAACCAGAAGCTGTACGGCTCGGTGGTGCCGTGGGCCTTGACGGTGGAGTTGTAGAACGCGGCGACCACGCTGACGTGCCGGCCGGTGACGGTGGCGGTGCCGTTGTAGGTGCTGCCCAGGGTGACGCCGGCCGGGAGGTCGAAATCGAGGGTCCAGCCGGACACGGCGGTCGCGTTGTCGTTGTGGACGATGTAGGTGCCCTGCCACCAGGAGCCGTTGTCGGCGGTGGTGAACGTGGCGGTGAGCTTCCCGGCGGCGTTTGCCGGGGCGGCCAGTGCGGTGAGCGCGGCGAGGGGGAGGAGCAGGACGCTGAGCAGTGCGAGCAGTCTGCTGCGCATGCGCGGGCGTCCGGCCCGGGACCGAACGGACATGGTTCTCCCTGTGGCTGTGGCTGTGGGGGTTGGAACAGGGGGCGTAGAACCGGGGTACGTGGAGCCGGGGTGCGCGGGGCTGGGTACGTGGAGCCGGGGCGCGTGGGGTCGGGGTGTGGGGAGCCGGGGTATGTGGAGCCGGGGTTGATCCGTGTGCGATCGGTGCCCGCGCCGTGGGGAGGCGGGGCATGGGCACTGTAGGAGGACTGGACCAATGCGTCAACAGGTCTGTACCACTTGGGAGTTGGCGGACGGTCGCCCGTCATCCCGCCGCGGGCCGGCCCTCGCCGGTCACCTGTTCGCCCCCGTCAGCTCGTCCCCGAGCGGGCTGCGCCGGTACAGCACCGACCGGCCGTGCCGGGCCCGGGTGACCAGGCCGGTGGCGGCGAGGACGGACAGGTGCTGGCTGACCGCGCCCGGAGTGACTCCGAGGCGGTAGGCGAGGTCCGTGGTGGAGGCCGGTTCGGCCAGCAGGGCCAGCAGCCGGGCCTTCGGTGCCCCGACCAGCGACTCCACGGCCCGCGACGGCACCGGCGCTCCCCGGCCGACCATGCCCGCCTGCCCGCGCGCCGGGTAACTGATCTGCGGCGCCCGGTCGTTGCTGATCATCGTGATCGCGCCGCGGACGAAGAAGGTCGGGCAGAGCACCAGCCCGCGTCCGTCCACGGGCGTCTCCACGTCCCCGTCCGTCCAGTGCCGGTTGATCGACAGGACGCCGTCCTCCCAGCGGAGCCGGTGGTCCAGATCGGCGAAGAGGGCCACCGCGCCGTGCCGGGCGAGCAGCCGGGCGCGGTAGACCAGGTCGGCCTCCAGCACCGCGCGGGCCTGCGGCCACCACGCGGGGGCGAGACACACCTCCCAGTACTCCTCCAGCGCGTCCGCGATCCGTTCCAACAGCCGCTCCGGGTCGGCGAGTCCGGCGTCGAGCGAGGCGGGCAGCGGTTGGCCGTGCGGGAGGAAGGCCTGTTCCAGTTCGGCGCGCAACTGCTCCGGCGGCAGGGCGCGGACGGTAGCGAGTTCGGAGCGGAACTCGGGGGAGGGCGAGGCCGGGCGAGGCGTCAGGAAGTCCGGGACCCAGCGGTTCCCGGCGACCAGCGAGAGCAGCAGCCGGGAGTCCAACCGCTCGAAGGCGGGCCTGAGTTGCTCGAAGGCCCGGCTCTGGAGGTGGTAGACGCCCGGGTGGGTCCACATCCGCAGGCTGAGCACGGCCTCGTGGATCGGGGAGGCGGCGAACCAGGTGGTGGCGAGGTCGGCCAGGCGGAGCGTGAACCGGTGCACGGGTGTCCTTCTACTGGGATCCGGGCGGGCGGGCGGCCCGACTGAGGATTCAGCCAGAGCCTAAAGGAGTACTGCTCGGGGCCGGGGCGCGGTGGGATCCCTGCATGACCACCTCGACGACGGAGTCCTCCGCGCCCTCCCCCTCCTTGCCCGAAGACCCGGTCGGGTCCGCGGTACCCCGCAGCGCCGGCGCCGGCGTCGTCGGCGCCGTGCGACGGCGACTGCACCCGGACCCGACGGTCCGTCGGCTGGCCGGGATCACCCTGGTCAACACGATGGGCAACGGTCTCTCCCTGGCCGTCTCGGTGCTGTTCTTCACCCGGGTGCTCGGTCTGAGCGCCGCCCAGCTGGGCCTCGGGATGACCGCCGCCGGTCTGTGCGGGGTCCTCGCGAGCGTGCCGGCCGGCCGCGCCGCCGACCGCTGGGGCGCCCGGCGGGTGCTGGTGGTGCTGGTGTCGGTGGAGGCCGTCGGCACTGCCGGGTACGCGCTGGTGCACAGCTATCCGGCCTTCGTCGCGCTGGCCTGCGTGGTCTCCGCCGTCGACCGGGGCTCCGCCGCCGTGCGGAACGCGCTCTACGCCGAGGTGTTGCCCGCCGACCGCCGGGTGGCCGGCCGGGCCCACCTGCGGGTGGTGACCAACCTCGGGATCTGCCTGGGCACGGCCCTCGGAGCGGTCGCGCTCCAGGTGGACACCCGGCCGGTCTACCTGGCGGCGATCCTGGCCGACGCCGCCTCCTTCGTGGCCGTCGCCGTGCTGTTCCACCGGCTCGCCGTGCCGCAGCGGGCGGTGGTGGTCCAGTCGTCGGCCGGAGCGGCCGGAGCGGCCGGGGCGGCCGGAGCTGCGGGGGCGGCGGCGGACACCGGTACCCCGAACCCGTCGGACCCCTCGCACGAGGCCGCCGAGCAGGGGCGTCGGCGCAACCCGGCGCTGCGGGACGGCCCGTTCCTGGCCGTGACCGTGCTGAACGCGGTGCTCTGCCTGCAGTTCGCCGTCCTGGAGGTCGGCGTGCCGCTCTGGATCGTCCAGGAGACCGACGCGCCGAGGATCACCGTCGCGGGCACCCTGATCGTCAACACCCTGCTGGTCATCGCCCTGCAGGTGCGGGCCACCCGGGGCACCGAGGAGCGGACGGCCGCCGCCCGGGCCTGCGGACGCGCCGGGGTGCTGCTGGCCGCCTCCTGCCTGGTCCTTTCACTGGCGCACGGTCTGCCCGCGATCGGCGCGGCGGTGGTGGTGCTGGGCGGGGTCACGCTGCAGTCGCTCGGAGAGGTGGTCGGCCAGGCGGGCGGCTGGGCACTGAGCTACGACCTCGCGGGCGAGCGCGACCACGGCGCCTACCAGGGAGTCTTCAACGCGGGGACCGCAGCGGCGATGATGGCCGGGCCGGCGCTGGTCAGCACCCTGGTGATCGGGTACGGCGCGGTCGGCTGGGCGGTCCTGGGCGCGGTGCTGGCGGCGGCCGGACTGGCGATGCGTCCCGTCGTCCGGTGGGCCGGACGACGGGACGCGGGCCTCCGGGCGGGGTGAGCCCCGTCGGTCTGCGCCGGCGCCTGCCGGGTTCAGCCGGCTCCCGTCGGCTCCCGTCGGCTTCTGTGGGTTTCCGTCGGTTACTCGGGGAGGACCGCCACCGCCTCGATCTCGATCAGCACGTCGGGCTTGAACAGGGCCACCACCTGCATCGCGGAGGCGGCCGGCAGGGGCAGGGAGCCCAGGTACTCGTCACGGGCCTCGCGGATGTCCG
This sequence comes from Kitasatospora sp. NPDC059599, assembly GCF_042735125.1. Taxonomy (NCBI): domain Bacteria; kingdom Bacillati; phylum Actinomycetota; class Actinomycetes; order Kitasatosporales; family Streptomycetaceae; genus Kitasatospora; species Kitasatospora sp. NPDC059599. The sequence goes on from NZ_JBHWCL010000082.1 coordinate 14,836, forward strand.
CGAGGTAGGCGATGTCGGTCATGAAGAAGGTGAACTTCACGACGTGCTCGAACCCGGCCCCGGCGGCGGCCAGGCAGCGGCGCAGGTTCTCGAAGACCTGCCGCGCCTGCGCCTTCGGGTCGCCCACGCCGACCAGGTTCCGCTGCTCGTCGAAGGCGACCTGGCCGGACACCTGGACCAGCCGGCCGGTGCCGGTGACGACCTGGGTGTAGCCGGTGCCGGGCGCGACCCCGGGCGGCTCGGTGATGTGGGTGAGGTGAGTGGTGGTCATGGCGCGGATAGTGCGCCATGATCCGTCCGCCCCGCAAGCCCCGGCTCCGTACCGCCGACCGGCCTCAGCGCACCACCTCGGGCAGCTCGCGCAGGAACGGGCGGTCGGTGGTGAGGAGTCGGGCGGCCGGCCCGCCCGACCGCAGGACCACGTCGAGGACCGCGGCCGGGTCGGCTGCGTAACCACCGCTGGCCCATGCCGCGTTGGCCTCGACGACGGCCCAACGTCCCTTCTCCGTAAGGCCGACGTCCACCACGGAGGCGCTCGGCAACGGAGCGCCGGCCGCGGCCGCGGCCAGTACGTCGCGGGTGAACGCGAGCACCTCGGCGGCCTCCCCGGCGGGCACTCCGCCGGCGTCCCCGCCGGCCTCCCCGGCGCCCTGCCCGGCAGCAACGCACGCGGTCTCCAACGGTGCGACGGACAACTCGCCGTCCACCGCGTACCGCGAACCGGCCCGCACCTCACCGTCCAGCACGAACAGGCGGTACTCCACGCCGAACCGCACCACCTCGCTCACCAGCACCGGCGTGTCACCGTCGAGCACGTCCGGCCCCGGCAGTGCGCCGCCGTCGGGGTAGACCCGGGCGGCGAACAGCTTGTCCGCCGGCGGCTTGACGAAGGCCGGCCGGCCCAGCCGGCGCGCCTCGGCCAGGGTGGTGGAAACGACCCGGCGCCCGGTCAGGGCCGGTGGCAAGCGGGTCAGCCAGTCGGCGGACGGCTCCAGCAGACCGAGTCCGAGGTCCCGTCCGACGGCGTCGCCGAACAGCGGACCGCCGTACACGTGCACCCGCTCGCCGAGCAGTTCGCGCGGCGCCTGCCAGGACGTCGCGACGCATGCGCGCAGGCCGCGGCGCCCTGCGGCGGTGCGCAGCTGGAGGCCGGTCTCGTTGATGCGCGGCGCGAGGAGCAGGACGGGAGTGTCGGCGGTCATGGCGACGATGCTGCCGTGGGCGCGGTGGCCGTGACCACCGGATTTCGGCCGGGGGCCGCGGTTCGTCGGCCTCGGCCGGGCGGGACGCCACCCCGGCGTGCGCGGGAGGCAGGGGCCGGTGGGTGATGGCTCCGCCGCCGGTACAGGACAGCCGGTGCGGGACAGCCGGTGCGGGGCAGCCGGTGCAGGGCAGGGTGCCCGCGGCACGCGGCGGGTCGGCTCCGGCACGCGGGAGGTCGGACGCTCCTGAACGGCGGGTCGGCCGCCCGTACCCGGTAGGTCGGCTCCGGCACGTGGCAGGTTGGCTCTGGCCGAGGGGCGGGTGGGCGTGCCAGAGTCGTCCGGGCGCCGTCCGGCACCCCGGACCGCGCCCGCAGTCCCGTAGTCCGCAGTCCGACCCACCCTCAGCCGGAAGGCAGGCCCCGCCGATGACCAGCGCAGAGCCCCTCGTCCGCGTCAGCACCGCCGACGCCGTCACCACGCTCACCCTCGACTCGCCGCACAACCGCAACGCGCTCTCCACCCGCCTGATGGCCGAGCTGCACGCCGGGCTGGCGTCGGCCGCGGCCGACGCGGACGTCCGCGCCGTGATCCTCGGGCACACCGGCAAGGTGTTCTGTGCGGGCGCCGACCTCTCCGAGGCGACCGGCGCGGACCCGACGGTCGGCCCGCGCGGCCTGGTCGAGCTGCAGCGGGCGATCGTGGACTGCGCGAAGCCGGTGATCGCGGTCATCGACGGGCACGTGCGGGCGGGCGGGCTCGGCCTGGTCGGTGCGGCCGACCTCGCCGTCGCCGGACCGGCCTCGACCTTCGCCTTCACCGAGGTCCGGCTCGGCCTCGCGCCCGCCGTCATCTCGCTGCCGCTGCGCCCCAAGCTGGATCCGCGCGCCGCCTCCCGCTACTACCTCACCGGCGAGGTCTTCGACGCCGCCGAGGCCGCCCGGATCGGCCTGATCACCAGCGCCGGCGGGTCCGCCGAGGACACCGGCGTGATCCTGAAGGGCCTGCTGGACGCGCTGCGCCAGGGCTCCCCGCAGGGGCTGGCGGAGTCGAAGCGGCTGGCGAACGCCGAGGTGGTGCGCTCCTTCGAGCGGGACGCCGACGAACTGGTGGAGCTGTCGGCGCGGCTGTTCGGCTCGGAGGAGGCGCAGGAGGGCATGCGGGCGTTCCTGGAGAAGCGGCCCGCGCGCTGGGTGCGCTGACCGTTCGCGGTGGTGACCGCGGGTGCGCCGGCCAGTGGCGTCGTGCCGGCCGGCGCATCCGGGGCGGGACGTGGGAGGCGTCAGGCCTCGGCCCTGTCCGGCCTAGCCGATCACTGCGGTGTCCCGCCAGAGGTCGAGCAGGCCCCGGTCACCGGTCCGCTCGACCTCCCCGGCCTGCTCGGCGGGCAGCCGGTTCCACAGCAGCCGGTAGAGCTCGCGGGCCGGGCCGGCGAGGGTCAGGTCGGCCGGTTCGGCGCTCGCGTCGGTGGTGACGGTCAAGGGTTCCCGGGTGATCGTCACGTGCCAGGAGCCGGGCCCGTCGGTCGCGCGGACCAGGAGGGTTCGCCGGTGGTCGCTGCGCAGGGTGCTCCGGCTGCCGGTCATGAAGCCGCGCAGCAGTTCGTCGATGCCGTCGAGGGCGAGCACGGTGTCCACGGGCGGCCCGGGCACACCGGCTGCGGCGTCCGCGTCCTGCCGGTGGATGGCGGTCTCGTGCGCCTGCCGCCGGGCCCAGAACGCGAGCGGGCTGGGCGTGGGCAGGAAGCTCCAGCACGCGAGGTCGGCCGGGGCCGTGGTGAGCGTGTCCACCAACGTGGCGTGGCCCTCGCGGTACCAGTCGAGCAGTGCGGTGTCCGAGGGCACCGGCCCGACGGCCGCCTCCGCAGTGGCCTCGTCCGGCGGCGCCGACAGGCCCCGGGCGGTGATGGTGGCGGCCCAGCGGTGCACGGAGCCGACGTGTCGGAGCAGGTCCCGCACCTGCCACTCCGGGCAGGTGGGGACGAGGGCGGACAGGTCGGTACGGGCGGCGGCCTCGGCGAGCCGGGTGCCCTCGTGTCGCAGCGCGTCGATGTGCGCGGTGATCTCCATGGAGCGGAGTCTTCCATCGCGGAGCCGGATGGTCCGCGATTTTCGGACAGTCATTCGAATGGTCGGGTTGGGGAGCCTCCGCGGCGGGTGTGGCGGGCGGGCCGGGAGGGGGTGGTGTGATGTTGGCCGCCCGGCGGCCGGGCCTCCGCTACGGGCCGGTAACGTGAGCGCATGCCGATAACCCGCTCCCTCGTCTCCGCCGTCCGGGCAGGCGGCCGCCGTGCCGCCGGGCGCCTCGTCCACCGGGGTTGGCGCTGGGTGCAGACGGCGGGCGCGGTCACCAACCGGAGCCCCGGCCCGTACCGGTTCGGCGAGCTGGGGGACGGCACGACGCTCGCGTTCCCGCTCGGCGCGGTGTTCAACGAGCAGTGGATCACCATCGGGCCGTTCTCGATCATCGGCGAGCGCGTCACCATCAGCGCCGGGTTCCTGCCCGGCCTCGACCTCGGGCCGGAGCCGATCGTGCGGATCGGCGGCGGCTGCGTGATCGGCCGGGACAGCCACATCGTCGGCCACCAGTCGATCGTGCTCGGCGACGACGTCTGGACCGGGCCCGGTGTCTACATCTCCGACCAGGCGCACGAGTACCGCGCCACCGACCTGCCGATCGGCAAGCAGTGGCCGCGCAACGAGCCGGTGGAGATCGGCGCGGGCAGCTGGATCGGGACCGGTGCGGTGATCCTGCCGGGCGCCCGGCTCGGCCGGAACGTGGTGGTCGCGGCGGGCGCGGTGGTGCGCGGTGAGGTGCCCGACCACAGCGTGGTCGCCGGGGCGCCGGCCAAGGTGGTCCGCCGCTGGACCGAGGAGGAGGGCTGGCAGCCGCCGCTGCGCCACGACGCGCCCCAGCCGGTGCCGGAGGGCGTGACGGCGGAGCAGTTGCGTGCGCTGGTCGGGTGGGACCTGCGGCTGCCCGGCGAGCAGGACTGACCATGGTTTTGTCGATCCTTTAGGTGAATCCTCCACTGTTCTGACGATCTGTCGGTTGGCGTGCCTTTCATTCGATTTTGATCGACCTATGGACGATCAACCTGTGAACGGGGGAATCTCATGCGCAACCGTCTCGTCGGCGGCCTCGTCACCGCCGGAATCGTGCTGGCAGCCGGGATCGCGACCGCACCCGCCGCCTCGGCGCAGGCCTCGCAGTACTGCGGATACACGGCCGCCCAGCCCACGCTGCGGTACGGCAACACCGGTGACGCGGTGAAGCAGCTCCAGTGCGAGCTCAACCACGTCACGTACTCCTCCGGCAGCGCCCGGCTGGACGAGGACGGGATCTGGGGCAAGGGGACCGACGCGGCCGTCTGGTGCTTCCAGCGTGCACCGGCCTCGGGCAGGACGGTGTCGTCGGCCCGCAGACCTGGGACAAGCTGAACGGCTGGGTGCTGACCCACGGCTGGATCGACTATGAGGTCCGGATCTCGCGGAGGCGCTCGGCCGGACGACTGACCGCGCCTGCCGTCGGCACCCGGGCTGCGGCCGTCTCGTGGACGGCGGCGGTGCGGGTGCCTCCGGTTCCGCCCGGTGTGGGGTGCCGGGGGTGCCGGGGTTGCCGGGGTTGCCGGCGTGATGTTCCCGGGGGATGGGGTGGGGGCGGGGTCGAACGGCCGTGCGCGGAAGGGGGCCCGAACTACCCTGCGATGGAGCCCTGTTCGGCGGCCCGCGCCGCGATGGCGGCGGTGATCCGCAGGACGTCGGCGGGCCGGGCCGGATCCAGGCCGGTCAGGGCGGCGATCCGGCGCAGCCGGTAGTCGACGGTGTTCGGGTGCAGGTGGAGCGCGCTCGCGGTGTGCCGGCGGTTGAGGCCGCCCGCCAGGTGGGTGCGCAGGGTGGTGAGCAACTCCCCGGAGTCGGCCAGGGGTTCGAGCAGGGCGGCGAGCCCCGCGCGGGCCCGGCTGGGGCGGCTGAGCTGGTACTCCAGCAGGACGTCGTCCAGCCGGTGCAGCCCGGGTGGGTGTCCGAACGCCCGGGCGACGTCCAGGACTTCGTAGGCGAGGGCGGCTGCCTCCGGCACCTCGGCGGGTACGGCGGCGGCCGCACCGGCCAGGACCGGCGCACCGGCGGCCCGGGAGGCGGCAGCAAGGGTGGCGGAGAGCCGGGTCCAGGGGATCCCGGCACCGCCGTCAGGAGGTTCCGGCGGAACCGAGCCCGTGGGCACGGCCGACGCCGACAGGCGCGACGGCCTCGGGGGCGCGGACCTTCCCGTGAGTACGGAGGGCCCGGACGGCTTGCACGGTTCGGACGGCTTGGACGGCTGCCACGGTCTCGGGGACTCAGGCCCGTTCGGGGCCCCCGGCGCGTCGTCGAGCGGGACGAGCACCAAGCCGCCGGAGGACGTGAGCGCCGTGAGGGCCGACTGCCGGGTGCGGTGGTCGAGTTCGGCGCCGAGCCGGCGGAGCTTGCGGTGGGCGGCGACGCCCGGGTCGACGCCGGGGGAGTGCTCGTCGGGGTGGTCGGCGACGGACAGGCAGAGCACGGCGTAGCGGGCGGGCAGCCGGAGCCCGGCGCGTGCGGCGGCCCCGTCGGCGGGGGTGCCCGCGAGCAGTGCGGTGAGCAGGGACTGCCTGGCCGTGGACCGCCGGTCGGCGGTCGGGCGACGTCCGTCCAGGTAGCCGGCCCCGGCCGCGGTCGCGGCCTGCCGGAGCTGGTCGAGCAACAGCCGGTTGAGGACCAGTAGTTCGGCGGAGTCGCCGTCCCGGGCGTGCCGGGTGACGAACTCCCAGCAGACCTCCAGCCCGAGGTGGTGGGCGAGCAGGACGGCGTCCAGCGGCAGGCCCTCCTCGGCGCGCCGGGCGGCGGACTCCCGGACGGCGGCGAACTCCTCGGCGGGGGCTGGGAGTCCGGTGCGGACGGTGTGGGCGAGGGCGCGGATCCGGCGCTCGGTGTCCCGGGTGAGTTCGCCGGTGAGCTGCTCGCGCGGCAGCCGGCGGTAGACCGGCACGCGGTCCAGCAGTGCGGCGACCACGGCCTGGGCCAACTCGCGTACCGCGCAGAGGAGCCGCTGGTCGGCCGGGAGACCGCCGATCACCGGGACGCGCCAACCCGGTGCCGGTGCGGGGGTGTCCGGGGGCGTGCAGTGGGGTGCGTTGTGACCGGTCACAGAGAACACCGTCCAGGTCTGGGGGACACCCAAGGGCCGGGCCGGAGGGGCGACCGCATGATGGAGCCACTCGGGTTACCTGTTGGTAACAAACTTCCGCTGTGGAGGCAACAGTTGAGAACCCCACTTCTCCGCTTCTCCGCAAATCCCCTGCGACGCACGCTCGGCGGCACGTTGGGCGCGGCCCTGCTGGCGGGTGCCCTGCTGGTCGGCACGACCGCGGTGCCCGCGACGGCGGTGCCTGCGGCCGCGGCCCCGGCCGCCGGAGCCGCTACGGACGCCGTCGCCGCTGCCGGTACGGCCCGCGTGACCGCCGCCGAACTGCCGCCCGACGGCGACACGGTGGCCTCGCCGCCCGGCGCCAACGACTGGACCTGCCGGCCGACCGCCGCCCACCCCGACCCGGTCGTCCTGGTCCACGGCACCTTCGCCAACCGCTACGAGAACTGGCTGGCGCTCTCCCCGCTGCTGAAGAGCCTCGGGTACTGCGTCTTCGCCCTGGACTACGGGACCATCCCCGGCATCACCTCCACCGGAAGCGGCCTGCTGCTCCCGATCGGCGGGCTCGGCGCGGTGCCCGACTCGGCCGCCCAACTCGCCCGCTTCGTGGACCTGGTGCGCAACGCGACCGGCGCGCCCAAGGTCGACATCGTCGGGCACTCGCAGGGCGGCATGCTGCCGAACTACTACCTGAAGTTCCTCGGCGGCGCGTCCAAGGTCGGCAAGCTGGTCGGGCTGGCGCCCTCCAACCACGGCACGACGCTCGACGGGATCGTCAACCTCGCACCGTACTTCCCCGGCGTGGCGAACCTGATCTACACCGTCTGCCAGGCCTGCCGGGACCAGGCGGTCGGCTCCGACTTCAACAAGGCGATGGCCTCCCGGCCGGACACCGTGCCGGGCGTGAGCTACACGGTGATCTCGACCGTGTACGACGAGGTCGTCACCCCGTGGCGGACCCAGTTCCTCAACGGTCCGGGCGTCGACGACGTGGTACTCCAGGACCACTGCCCGATCTCACTCGTTGAGCACGTCGGGATCGCGTTCTCGCCGACGGCGCTGCACCTGGTGACCAATGCCCTGGACCCGGCGCACGCCACACCGGTGCTCTGCGGCTGACGGCGGCAGCGGTGCTCCTGCCCCCCCCCTGAACCGGGGGCGGGAGCGCCGCCGTTGCGTGCTGCGTGCTGGTCGGTGCGTGCTGGTCGCTGCGTGCTGGTCGGTGCGTGCTGGTCGGTGGGAGTGTGCCGGGTGGCGCTTGGCCGGTCGGCGCGTCGGCGTGGCGGGCCGGGGCGCGTGCGTCAGTGGGCCGTACGGAAGGTGATGACGGCGGTGACGCCGTCGGGGCGCAGCTCGTACGTGCCCGCCGCGTCGAGCAGTGCCGCGTCGTAGCGGGCGAGTTCGACGGCCTCGGCACCGCCGACGACGGCCGAGCCCGCGAGGCACACGAGGAGGGAGGTGCTCCCGGCCCGGACCTCGACGACGGCGGGCGCGGTGGCGAGGTCCACGGTGGCCTCGACCCGGCCGCGCCGCGTCATCACGTTGAAGTCCACCACGGGGCCGGCCAGCAGGCGGCAGTCGGTGGTGGCGTCGCCGGAGAACGGGAACGGCCGGTACGGCGCGTCGACCAACTGCTCGACACCGTCGACGGTGAGTGCCATGCCGGCGCCCTCGACCAGGGTGATCACCCGGTCGATGCCGGGGAAGGGGGAGAACGGACCGGCCGAGGCCACGTCGGCCAGGCTGACCCGCCAGTCGAACCGGTCCAGGCCGGCTCCGGCCGGGAATCCGGCGACCTCCCTGGTCACCCCGCCCCCGTTGAGCCACGCCGTCGCCGGCCGCTCGCTCGCCCGCAGTACCTGGAAGCGTTCGCTGGTCGTCATGGCCCCGCATCCTGCCACTGTCGGGTCGGATCCGTCAGCCGGGGAGGGGGTGAGGGGGTGGAGGCGGCAACGGGCAGAGGGGCAAGGGGGCAGGGAACGGGCGTCAGCAAACAGATGACAGCTGACAGATTCCAACATCTGTCAGCTGTCATCTGTCATCCGCTACCCGATGTCCGTCGCCCGTCGCCCGTCGCCCGTCGCCCGTCACCTGAACCGCCGCCCGACCGACAACGGCAGCAGCGCCGCCGCCGTCGCGGCGACCGCGACCGTGGTGAGGGCCAGCGGCAGTCCGGCCGCGTCGGCGAGGAAGCCGATCACCACCGGGCCGATCAGCATCCCGCCGTAGCCGAGGGACGAGGCGAGCGCGACGCCCTGCGGGCCGCCCGCCTCGCCGGCCCGGGCGATGGCGAGGGGAAAGAGGTTGGCCAGACCGAGGCCGACCAGAACGAACCCGCAGATCGCCAGCGGTGCCACCGGGGCGAGGGCGGCGACCAGCATGCCGGCCGCGGCCACCAGCCCGCCGAGCAGCATCAACCGGGTCTGCCCGAGCCGGATGGACAGCCAGGTGCCGCCGACCCGCCCGCTCGCCATCGCGAACGCGTACGCGCCGTAGCCGGTCGCCGCCACCGAGGCGCTCGCGTGGACGTCGTCCGTGAGGTGCAGGGTGGTCCAGTCGGCGATCGCGCCCTCGCCGTACGCGGTGCACAGCGCGGTGACGCCGAGCAGCAGCACCAGCAGACGGGCCGGCGAACGGCCCGCTCGCGAGCCGCTGGTCCGCGAGCCGCTGGTCCGTGCGCCGCTGGTCCGTGCGCCGCCCGCGGGCCCGCCCGGCCCGTTCGTCGCGCCGCCGTTCGCCGCACTGCCGCCCGTGGCCCCGCCGTCCGTCGACCCGCCGTTCGGCGCACTGCCGTTCGCCGGCCCGCCGTGGTGCGCCCGTTTCGTCCGGTCGGGCGCGATCAGGGGCGCCGCCGGGCTGCGCAGCAGCACGACGCCGGCGCCGACGGTGACGGCCAGGCCGAGCAGTCCGCTGAGCGCGAGTGCCCACGCGGTGCTGAGTGGTCCTGCGAGCAGTCCGCTGACGCCCGTACCGACGAGCCCGCCGAAGCTGTACCCGGCGTGGAAGCTGGGCATGACCGGCCGTCGCAGTTGCGCGACGAGGTCGACGGCGGCGCTGTTCATCGCGACGTTGGCCCCGCCGTACCCGGCGCCGAACAGCAGCAGCGCGGCGCCGAGCGTGGCCACCGAGTGGGTGTGCGCGGGCAGCAGGACGGCGAGGCTGAGCAGGGCGAGCGAGCCGACGGTGACGGGGCGCGAGCCGTACCGCAGGCAGAGCCGTCCGACCGCCGGCATGGTGAGGACGGCCCCGATCGACAGGCAGAGCAGGGCGAGTCCGAGGGTGCTGTGCGACGCACTGACCTGGCTGCGGACGTCCGGGATGCGGACGACCCAGGCGGCGAAGAGGAAGCCGTCGACGGCGAAGAACGCGGTGAGCGCGATGCGTGCGGGGCCCCAGGGGCTGTCGGTCACCGGGGGTGTGCTGCGAGACTGGGGGGAGGGGCGGCTCGGTGCGGGATGGGCGCGGATTTTGTTTCGAAGCGGCACAAAGTAACAATAGGGGCGTGCAGCTCTCACCATCAAGCCCGCGGCCCGGCACCGGGAACGGCTCCGACGTGCAGCGCGACGGCCAGCGCCGCGCGGCCCCCGACCGGGGTCGGACGCTGCTCGGCCCCGCCCTCTCGCTGATCCACACCGGCCAGACGCCGACCCGCTCGGCGCTCACCCGTGCGCTGGACGTCACCCGGGCCACCGCCGGTGCCGTCACCGCCGAGCTGGAGGCGCTCGGGCTGATCACCGTCGACTCGCGCCCGGCCGGTGGCGGCCGCGGCCGCCCCTCGCACCGTCTCGCGATCGACCCGCAGGGCCCGGTCGTGGTCGCCGGGCAGATCCACGCCGACGGGCTGAGCGTCACCCTGGCCTGCCTCGGCGGGCTGCTCGACCCGCCGGTCCACCTACCGCTGCCCGCTGCCACCGACCCGGTCCGGATGCTGCGCGCCGTTGCCGAGGCGGGCGCCGAGCTCGCCCGCGCCACCGACCGCCGCTGCCTGGCCGCCGCGCTCGCGCTGCCCAACCCCGTCACCGAACCGGACGGCACCGCACTCGCCGCGCTGCACTTCGCCTGGCCCAGCGGCACCCCGGTCGCCGACCTGTACGACGTCGAGGTCGGCCGCGCCGACCACGGCCCGAACGCGCTGCGCCCGCTGCCCACCGCGCTCGCCAACGACGCCAACCTCGCCGCGCTCGCCGAGTACCGGCACGGCGCCGGCCGCGGCGCCCGCCACCTGCTCTTCGTCACCTCCGGCCACCGCGGCGTCGGCGGGGCGCTGGTGATCGACGGCCACCTGCACACGGGCAGCGCCGGCCTCGCCCTGGAGGTCGGCCACCTCACCGTCGACCCGCAGGGCCGTCCCTGCATGTGCGGCAACCGCGGCTGCCTCAACTCGGAGACCGACCCCGACGCGCTGTTCGCCGCCGCCGGGCTCACCCCCGAGGCGGGGCGCCCGCTGCTCGACCAGGCGCGCGAGCTGTGCCGGGCGGCCGCCACCGACGACCGGGCGCGCGCGGCGGTCGAGCACGTCATCGACCGGCTCGGGCTCGGGCTGGCGGGCGTCGCCAACATCCTCAACCCCGACCGGGTGGTCCTCAGCGGCCTGCACCTCGACCTGCTGGAGGCCGCGCCCGAGCGGCTGCGCATGGTGGTCGCGGAGCGCAGCCTGTGGGGGCGCAGCGGGCGGGTGCCGATCGTCGGCGCGGAGCTGGCGCACGGTGCGCTCGCGGGCGCGGCCGAACTGGGCTGGGGGCCGTACCTGCTGGATCCGCAGTCGGTGCCCGTCCAGGTCGGCTAGGGCGCGCGGCGCGTCGCGGTCCGGTGGCAGGGCGGGGCCGTGGTGGCAGAGTGTGCCCGGGCGCCGGGGTCGTGGTTCCAGGTTGCGGTTGTCGGCCCTTGAGCCCCGGCCCGGCCCGGCCCGGCCTATGCCGAAGACGATAAGCGGAAGCTGGGCCTTCGAAAACGGTTACTTATCGTGACAGTCATACACTCGTAGTGAGCAGCGGGGGGTCACCACGAGGGAGAAGTCACCATGAGCACCCAGTCCGACGCCGAGCGCGGCATCGAGCGCGGCATCGAGCGCGGCATCGAGCGCGGCATCGAGCGCGGCATCGAGCGCGAGTCGCGGTCCGGTATCGAGCCGACCATCGACGTCGACCGCTCCGACCAGGACTACCGGGTCTGGCTCAAGGAGGCGGTGCGCAAGGTCCAGGCCGACGCCAACCGCTCCGCCGACACCCACCTGCTGCGCTTCCCGCTGCCGGCCGAGTGGGGGATCGACCTCTACCTCAAGGACGAGTCCACCCACCCGACCGGCTCCCTCAAGCACCGACTGGCCCGCTCGCTCTTCCTCTACGGGCTCTGCAACGGCTGGATCCGCCCCGGAAAGCCGGTGATCGAGGCCTCCAGCGGCTCCACCGCCGTCTCCGAGGCCTACTTCGCCCAGCTCATCGGCGTGCCGTTCATCGCGGTCATGGCCAAGAGCACCAGCCAGGCCAAGATCGACCTGATCCAGTTCCACGGCGGCGAGTGCCACCTGGTCGAGCGCTCCGACGAGGTGTACGAGGCGTCCGCCCGGCTCGCCGAGGAGACCGGCGGGCACTACATGGACCAGTTCACCTACGCCGAGCGGGCCACCGACTGGCGCGGCAACAACAACATCGCCGAATCGGTCTTCGCCCAGCTGCGCCTGGAGCCGCACCCCGAACCGGCCTGGATCGTCGCCACGGCCGGTACCGGCGGCACCTCGGCGACCATCGCCCGCTACGTGCACTACATGCAGTACGACACCCGGATCTGCGTGGCGGACCCGGAGAACTCCTGCTTCTTCGAGGGCTGGGTGCGCCACGACCCGGACGCCGTCTGCGGGAGCGGTTCGCGGATCGAGGGCATCGGGCGGCCCCGGATGGAGCCGAGCTTCGTTCCGGGGGCGGTCGACCGGATGATGAAGGTCCCGGACGCGGCGTCGATCGCCGCCGTACGGGTGCTGGAGCAGGTCCTGGGCAAGAAGGCCGGCGCCTCCACCGGGACGGGCCTGTGGAGCGCGATGCGGATCGTCGCCGAGATGCGTGCTGCCGGACGGACCGGCAGCGTGGTCGGCCTGATCTGCGACCCGGGGGACCGCTACCTGGACAAGTACTACTCGGACGACTGGCTGGCCGGTGAGCGGATCGACATCGCGCCCTACCGGGCCGCGCTGGAGTCCTTCCTCGCCGGCGGCTCCTGGGTGGGCTGACGCATCGGTCGCCGGCGTCTCGACCGGCCGAGCCGTCGAGCGGTCGAGCGGTCGAGCGGGCCTACGGGCGGCACGGTGGCGGCGGCGTGGGCCGCGGCGAACAGATGACAGATGACAGATTTCAGACTCTGTCATCTGTCATCTGTCGTCTGTCAGCTGCTAGCTGTCGCATGTTCGCCGCCGGCGGCCCGGAGCCCGACGCTGTCACCCGGCGCCCGACTGTCGCCGAATCACCGCCCGGCCGCCCGCGAGGTCGATCCCGGTGCGCTTCGGCGCGCCGTCGTGCTCGTCGTCCCGCAGCACCAGCTCGACCCGTCGCTGCTCCAGCTGCACCCGCTTGCTCGGGTAGAGCAGCGCGTGCAGTTCCTCCGTCGCGGTCGCTCCCGCACCGCGGCCACCGGCCGGAGCCGATGTCGGGCGGGCGCGAAGCCGCCGTGCGACTGCGCCCAGGAAGAACAGCACCACCAGCCCGGCCGGCAGCAGCAATCCGCCCGCCGCGCCCGTCAGAAGCATGCCCATGTCCGCCTCAACGGCCCGGAACGGCAGGCGAGTTCCCGGCAGCGACACGGCGACCGCGGCACGGGCCGCGACACCGCGACCGCAGCACGGGCCATGATCGGGCTACGGCAGTGGCGCGCCCGGCAGGTCGGCCGGGACGAGCAGTTGGAGCTCCTCGGTGGACGGGTCGGTCAGGTGGGCGATGCGTACGGCGTGCCGCTCGACCATGGTCTCGAAGACCTGCCGCGCGGTGCGCCCGTTGCCGAAGTTGGGGCCGCGATCCAGCCGTCCGAAGTGGCCCAGCAGCGCCTGCTCCGCCTCCTCGGACAGTGCGTACTCGTGCTCCGCGCACTGGGCCCGGGCGATCTCCAGCAGCTCGTCCGCCGTGTAGTCGGGGAAGCTGATGGTGCGTGAGAAACGGGACGATACACCGGGGTTGGCGGACAGGAAGCGCTCCATCTCGGCGGTGTAGCCCGCCACGATGACGACGACCTCGTCCCGGTGGTCCTCCATGAGCTTGACCAGGGTGTCGATCGCCTCGCGTCCGAAGTCCCGTGCCCCGTCCTCGGGGGCGAGCGCGTACGCCTCGTCGATGAAGAGCACGCCACCGCGCGCCCGGTCGAAGGCGGCAGCGGTGCGGATCGCGGTGGAGCCGATGTGTTCGCCGACCAGGTCCACCCGCGCCACCTCGACCAGGTGCCCGCGCTGGAGGACCCCGAGCGAGGCGAGGATCTCGCCGTAGAGCCGGGCGACGGTGGTCTTGCCGGTGCCGGGGGCGCCGGTGAAGACGAGGTGTCGGCGGAGCGAGGGTGCCTTGAGCCCGGCTTGGCGGCGGCGCCGGCCGACCGAGATCAGATCGATCAGGGTGCGCACCTCCTGCTTCACCGTGGCCAGTCCGACCAGGGAGTCCAGTTCGGCGAGCGCTTCGTCGGCGGGGCGGCAGTCCGGGATCGGGGCGATCGCCGCCGAGGCGGTTGCGGAGGGTGTCAAGGCCGGTGCGGCGGCGAGTAGTTGTGACGCCCGGGGTGACGGTACGTCCGCACCCCCGAACGGCGACCCCAGCCCTGACCCCGGTGCGGAGCCCAGCCCCGAGCCCGGTCCGGATCCCGTTCCGGGCCCCGACCCCGACCCCGGCCCGGGCCCCAGGCCCGATCTGCGCCCGGATCCCGGTGGGGGTCCCGCCGCACGGACGTCGTCCGAGGTGCAGCCCTCCGCGACCGGCCCGGGCTCGGAGAACTCGAACCCGGCGCGCTCGTTCTGCTCCGCCCGGCACCGGGTGAGCTGTGTGCGGCAGCCGTCGATGATGTGGAAGCCGAAGCCCTTGCCGTGCGAGACCCGGCAGTCCTCGAAGGTGCCGCGTCCCTGCGCCGAGACGTACACCCCGGCGTCCGTGCTGGCCCGCACGCTGCAGTCGCGCAGCACCGGGTCGGCGCCCTTGGTGACGATCACCCCGGTGGCCACGTCGGAGATCTCGCAGTCGGTGAGCAGTCCGCCGCTGCCGTGGTCACGGAACCAGAGCCCGGTGCCCGCCTCCTGGACCCGGCAGGCGGCCAGGGAGACGGTGGCCCCGCCGCTGACCGAGACCGCCGAACTGCGGATCCGGCTGAACGAGCAGCCCTCGGCAGTGGCGGCGGAGTCGCGGTCGAGGACGAACAGGGCGTCCGGCAGGTCGTGCAGCGAGCAGTCGGTGAGGGTGAGCCGGGCGCCGTCGCTGACCCACAACGCCGGGTACTCGCCGCTGGATCCGTGGATCTGGCAGGCTTCGGCGATGGCCTCGGTGCCCTGGTCCCAGACGGACAGCGCGCCGCGCCCGAAGTCCCGGATGGTGCTGTGCGCGAGGCTGAGCCGGGAGCGTCCGCGCAGGTCGGCGCCGTTCTCCGGCAGGTCGTGCACCCGGCAGCCGGTCAGGACGAGTTCGGCCTCGCCGTCCAGGGTCAGTCCGTTGCCGGTGACGCGGTGGATCTCGCAGTCGACCAGTCGCCCGCCCGCCTGCGAATCGGCCTGGACGCCGCTGCCGCGGATCTCGTAGATCTCGCAGCAGGTCAGTTCGGCCGCGCTGCCGGGATCGGAGAGCAGCACGCCGGCGCCGGAGGTGTGGTGGACGCGGCAGCGGTCCAGGGCGGCGGTCGCTCCGCCGAGGACGGCGAGCCCGGCCTGGCCGGCGGCGGCGACCTCGCAGTCCTCGAAGGCGGCGGCGGTGCCCTCGCCGCGCAGCCGGAGGCCGAGCCCGCCGGGGTTGGCGACGACGCAGCCGCGCAGCGTCGGCCGGGCGCCGCCGGCGATCTCGATGCCGGTGGCGGAACGGGTCTCGATCCGGCAGCCGCTGAGCGAGGGCGTTGCCTGTGCGCCGGTGACCAGGACGGCCGGGGTGGAGCTGTCGCCGCCCTCGACGACCAGGTCGCGGACGGTCGCCGCGGCGGTGACGGTCAGTGCGACCCCGGAGGGCGGATCGATCCGTACGGTGCCCGGCCCCTGGGCCGGGACGATCGTCACCGCCTTGTCCAGCAGCACGTTCTCCCGGAAGGTGCCCGGCCGGACGGTCACGGTGTCGCCCGGTTCGGCGGCCGCGAGGGCTTCCGCGAGCGTGTCGTAGTCGCCTGCGCGGCGACGCCAGCGGGATGCGCTGTCCTGGGTGACCCGGACCCTGTGCTCAGCCATGACGGTCTGTCGTCCCCACCTTCGTCGAGCCGGCGTGCAACGGGCCGAACGCGCGGGGGTGCGCGGGCCGTCCGCCCACCGTAGCGCGCTCCCATGGGTGGTCCGGCCGCCCGTTGTCGCGCGGACACCGGTAGGGCCCACCGCCGCCACAGGTTCCGACCACTTGTTTCAACGAGCGCGCACAGTGGTGGTTCCGTGCGGTGCCGGACGCGCACGACTGGCCGTCACACCGGACGGTCGTCGAACCCGGTGGCCGTCGCCCCCGGTGGCCGTCGAACGCGGCGGGCGTTGAACCCGGTGGCCGTCGCCCCTGGTGGTCGTCACGTGCGGGCGACGGCCGTGGCACAGGGACGGCGGCCGCGCCGGGGCCGCTCCGCAGCGGAGCCGGTCCCGCGCGACCGCGCCCCCCCCGCAGGGTGCGGCCCGGCGCTCAGCGCTCGTCGGCCGACCAGTGCGCCCCGTCCTCCAGCACCTCGACCTCGTCGCCGAGGCGCAGCGTGCCGAGCACGTCGCCCTCGACGCCGGACGGCCGCTCGGGGATCAGGTTCTGCCCGAAGGCGGCCTTGCGCAGCAGCCGGTGGTGCCGGGCCAGGGTGCGCAGGGGTTCCTTGCCGCGGCGCTCGCCGGTCTCCTGGTCGGTGGTGGTGATGACGCAGCGGCCGCAGGGCTTGACGACCTTGAAGGTGAGCCCGCCGATCCGGATCCGGCGCCAGCCGTCCTCGGCCCAGGGCTCGGTGCCGGTGACCACCGCGTTGGGGCGGAAGCGCTCCATCGGCAGGGGCCCGTCCTCCTCGGGGTGCTCGGTGGCGATCAGTTCGTTGAGCCGGTCCAGTGAGGCGGTGGTGGTGAGCAGCAGGGGGAAGCCGTCGGCCATCGAGACGGTGTCGCCGGGCGTGCCGTACTCGGGGTCGACGGGCCGGGCGCGCGGGTCGTCGAGGTGTACCAGGCGGTAGTCGCCGAGGTGTTCGGCGATCCACTCGTGTGCTTCCTTGGGGGCTTCGGCGGCGCGGAAGCGGGTGCCCCAGACCTCGACGTCGGCGAGCGGGTCGCCGGCCGCGACGGCGGGGGCGGGGACCTCGATCCGGGAGCCGTCGGGGGCGGTCAGCGTGAGCGAGCCGTCGGGCCGGAGGGCGGGCCGGATCTGTCCGAGGGCGGCGTCCTCCCGCTGGCTGACGAAGCGTCCGGTCGCGTCGGCGAGCATCCAGCGGCGGTCTCCGGCCAGGCCCCAGGGATGGACGTCGGCGCTGTCCGGGCTCAGGCGGTACATGGACTTGACGGGGTAGACGTGGAGTCCGGTGAGCTGCATTCCCCCATCCTGCCAGCAGGTTTCCGGCCGGACGCAGGGCCCCCGTATGCGCACGGACCGCCCGGGACGCCGTGGGGGGCGTTCCGGGCGGTCCGTGGATGACCCGTTTCTCCGTTCGCCCGGCGCTCAGGGGTCGCCGGGTGGTGCTCAGGTGGTGCGGGTGCGGGCCGTGTGGGGGACGGCCTCGGGTGTCAGTGGTTCAGTAGCCCTGGCCCTGGGACTGGTAGCCACCGCTGCCCTGGAACTGACCGGGGTCGCCGTACGGGCCCGGGCGCTGCGGCTGCATCGGGCGGACGGGCGCGGCCGGCGCCATGGCCGGGCGCAACTGGGCGCCGCCGAAGGACTGGTCACCGCCCTGGCCCTGGAAGCCGGGGCCGCCGGCGGACGGGCCGCCGAAGGACTGCTGACCGCCGAACGACTGCGGACCGCCGGGCTGGGCCTGGCCGAAACCGGCCGGGCCGCCGGCCGGCTGCGCGCCGAACGACTGCTGGCCGCCCTGGCCGCCGATGAAGGTGTTCTGGCCGCCGAAGCTCTGGCCGCCGGTCGGCTGGTAGCCGCCGCTGGCGGTCTGGGTGAAGGCCGGCGCGCCGGGCTGCGGTCGCTGGTACGGCTGGGGGGTGCCGTAGCCGGGGAGCGCGGGCTGGGGGGAGGCGTACGCCGGCGCGGGCTGCGCGGGGATGTACGCCGTGGCGGGGCCGGCGGAGGGGCCGCTGCTCGGGCCGGGGCCCAGGGCGAGGCGAGCGGGCGGCAGCGCGGGGAGGTTGCTGCCGGGGGTGTCGTACCCGTTGCCGTACCGGTTCTCGTAGGACTGGCCGAGGCCGGATCCGTAGCCGGTGGACAGTGCCGGAGGGAGGGCGGCCGGCACGTTGATGGGTGCGATCTGGGGGACGCCGCGCTCAGCCACGAGGCTGTCGTAAATCGGCGTGCCGGAGGAGAAGGACGGAGAGGGGTAGCCGACTCCGTCGTAGGAGCGGGGCGAGGTCATGGGGCATACGGTAAGCCCACAATGCGCCTGCTGAGGAGAGCGGGAGGGGGAGCAGTTCGAGTGTTTACACAGTCTTCGCTCGCACAAAGGTCTCGAAAGTAGGAAGAACGGACATAGCGGAGATCGATTCAGGACAACCTTGGCACCCCGTCAGTGATCGAACAGTGACCGGACGGTGCCGTCGGTCGGCCTTGTGGTGACCGGCCGGTGGACGGCCGGGGGCCCTGCGGAGAAACTTTTGCGGACGGGGCGTGCGCTGGCGCATTCGAGCCCCCGCTGAGGGGGTGGCGGGGGCTCGTGAATGTTTCGGGCATAAAGATCCCGTCAGTGCGCTGACCGGCTGTTTCGGGGTCGCCGGTCGCCGGGTGCCGGTCGCCGGGCACTGCCCCGGGTTGCCGGTCACGAGCCCGGGTCGCCGGTCACGAGCCCCGATCGGTGGTCGCGGCTCCGGATGTGCAGGTCAGTGCGACTGCAGCGCCTGGTTCTGGGCGGGCAGGCCCGGCTTGGTGATCTCCGAGGTACAGAAGGAGCAGCGGGTCGCGGCGGCCGGGATCGAGCTCAGGCACTCCGGGCAGTCCGCCTTCGCAGCGGGCGCGGGCTTGGCCGATTCGAAGCGCGACTGCAGCTTGCCGACCGGCACCACCACGGCGAAGTAGATGACCGCGGCGGTCAGTACGAAGCCGATCACTGCGTTGACGAAGAGGCCGTACGGGAAGCGGGTGCCGGCCACCTCGAAGGTCTTCTGCGTGAAGTCGCCGACAGCGCCGGACGCGACGCCGACCAGCGGGGTGAGGAAGGCGCTGACGAACCCGGTGACGACGGCGGTGAAGGCGGCGCCGATCACGATGCCGACCGCGAGGTCCACCACGTTTCCGCGCAGCAGGAAGCTGCGGAATCCCTTGAACACCGGGCGACTCCAAATCCGTACGGGGAGGGGGAGACGGGGCACGCGGCGGCGCCCCGGCCGGACATCCTGCCGAGCGGTCCGGCCCGAGGTCCAACCGCGTTCACCCGATTCGCGTAACCGCCGTGGGGCCCGACGGTGACGGGCCGGGCGGGGCGCGGGCGCTCCGCGTACGGCCCTATCGGGCTCCGGAGGTGCGGGTAACCGGAGCGTGTAGAGCGGTACTTGGCCCGGTGGCCGCCCCGGCCCGGCCCGGGTCGTTCCCCGGCGCGGGGCGGCGCGGCGCGGCACCGGACGGCGCGGCGCGGCACCGGACCGCGCGGCACCGGACGGCACGAAACGGCACCGCACGAACCCGGCCGGCACCGACGAGCGGCACCCCGGCCCGGCGCGACGGTGGCGAACCGGAGCGCAGCCCGGGGCGAGACGGGGCGCACGGCGGTCGCAACCGGCGCACACCGGCGGCTCTCTGGCGCACACCGGGTGTACAAGCGCGGGCAGATAGGCCACCATCAGGTTGCGCGAAGGGGCTGTCCCCGGCGGAGCACTGTGCCAAGGTCGGTCCATGCCCGACCATATGTCGGCCGATCCGGCCGGAACCCGACCGCGCGTCCTGCACCTGATCAGTGATTCACGCCGCGGCGGCGCCCAGAACTTCGCCCGTGACCTCCACCGGGAACTGGGCCGCCGGGGCCAGTCCTCCGCGCTGTGTGCCCTCGCCCCGCACCCGGCCGTCCGCCCCGGCGACGCGGAGACCGACCCGGGGGACTGCCCCGGAGCCTCCGGCCTGCGCACCGCAGCCGTCCTCGGTCCGGGCCGGCTGCGCCCGAGCACCCTGCGGGCCCTGCGCTCCGCCGCGCGCGCCGCCGACGTGGTGCTCGCCCACGGCTCCGACACCCTGGCCGCCTGCGCCCTCGCCCTGGCCGGCACCCGGACCCCGTTCGTCTACGTCTCCGTCGGCCACCCCCGCTACTGGACCGCCAACCGGCTGCGCCGGGTGCGCGGTGGCGCGCTGATGCACCGCGCCGCCGCCGTCACCACGCTCACCGACGAGGCGCGGGCCGTCCTGGAGGAACAGTTCACGCTGCCCGAGGGCAAGGTGCACGTGATCCCCAACTCCCGTGCCGCCGAGAGCTATCCGCCCGCCGACGGCCGGGACGACCGGCGCGCCGCCCGGCATGCCCTGGGCCTTCCGGCGGACGTCCTGCTGGTGGCCTGGATCGGCGCCATAGCGCCCGAGAAGCGGCTCGACCTCGCCCTCGACGTGCTCGACCGCCTGCCCGACGTCCGGCTCGCCGTCGCCGGGGACGGCCCGCTGCGCGAGACACTGGCCCGCCACCCGGCCGCCGCCCGCGCCCACTTCCTCGGCCCCCTGCCCGACCCGGCACCGCTCTACCGCGCCGCCGACGCGCTGCTGCTCACCAGCGACAGCGAGGGCGTGCCCGGCGCGCTGATCGAGGCGGCGCTGGCCGGCGTCCCCGCCGTCGCGACCGACGTCGGCTGGGTGCGCGAGGTCGTCCGGGACGGCGCCACCGGCGCGCTCGTCGCCCCCGGGGACCCGCTCGCCCTCGCCGAGGCGCTGGGCAAGGTGCTGGCGGTCAACCGGGCCGGCCTCGGTGCGGCGGCCCGGGCGCACGCGCTGGAGCACTTCGAACTGGGCGCGGTGGTGGACGCCTGGCAGCGGCTGGTGGCCGAGGTGTGGACAGCGGGCGAGGCGCCCGCCGACTGACGCGGGACGGGTCGACGCGTCCGGTGCCGCTGTGCTGCTGCACCGCCTGCGCTGCTGCGCCGTTGCACGGCTGTGCCGATGCATGGCTGCGCCGTTCGGGCGAATCCCGGCTCGCCGTCGCACACCGACTCGTCGGTAACGAGCCGTCACCAGCAGACTTCCGGTGTGAACTCGAAGTCGCTGCTGCGGTCCACCGTCCTGCTCGCCGTCGCCGCCGGGATCGCCGCCTCCCCGGTCCAGGCCGGTGCGGCGATCCACCAAACCCCTTCCGAAGGTCCCCGGTTCGTCAGGCTCGACCAGCCCCAACCGGTGCGCGAGAGTGCCCGGACCGAGGCGGTGGAGTTCTTCTGGTACGACTGCGGCCACTCCCAGGCGCTCGAACAGCCCCTGCAGAACTGGGCCGAGAAGCACCGCTCGGACGTCGCGCTGCGCCGCGTCCCGGCGATCTGGCCGGGCAGCCCCGAGGAGGAGGTCCAGCGCGGCCACGCGCGGATGTACTACACGCTGGAGCGCCTCGGCCTGGTCGAGCGCCTGCAGGTCGGTGTCTTCCGCGCCGTCCACAACGACCACGCCGGCCTCGCCACCGAGGCGTCCGCGACCGACTGGGCGGTCCACCACGGTGTCGACGCCCAGCAGTTCCGCGAGGCCTACCGGTCCGCCGAGGTGCGCCGGTCGGTCGACGACGCCGCGGCCGCGTTCGTCCGCTACCGCATCGACGAGCTGCCGACGGTCATCGTCCAGGGGGAGTACCGGACTTCGCCGACGAAGGCCGGCGGCGTCGATCGGATGCCCGGGGTGCTCGACCAGCTGGTGCAGCAGGAGCAGGCGAAGCAGGGCTGAGCCCCGCGGATCCGGCGGCGCGTCCGGCGGCGCGTCCGGTGACGACTCCGGCGACGGACTCGGTGTCGCATTCGGCGACGCAGCCGGTGACGATCGATCAGCTCGCCCGTGCACGCGGGCCCGTGGGCTTCACTCGCGGGCTTGCCTAACCGTCTCAATGCGGTTTAATGGTTAGCATGAGCGAGCTGATGATCCCGCACGTCCACCACCGCCACGTCGACGTCGACGGGCTGCGCGTCTTCTACCGCGAGACCGGGCCGGCCGACGCCCCCGTCCTCCTGCTGCTGCACGGATTCCCGTCCGCCTCCCACCAGTACGCCCGGCTGCTCGACGCGCTCGGCACCCGCTACCGCCTGATAGCCCCCGACTACCCGGGCTTCGGCCACAGCGACAGCCCCGCACCCGACGCCTTCGCGTACCGCTTCGACACCCTCGCCGACGTGGTCGAGGGCTTCTGCCTCGCCCTCGGCCTGGACCGCTTCGCGCTGTACGTCTTCGACTTCGGCGCGCCGGTCGGCCTGCGCCTGGCCACCCGCCGGCCGGAGTGGGTCACCGGCCTGGTGGTCCAGAACGGCAACGCCTACGAGGAGGGACTCTCCGCCCAGGCAAGGGAGTTCATCGCCAACCGGCGCGGCGTCCCGGGCGCCGGGGAGGCCGCCCGCTCGATCCTCACGGCGGAGATCACCCGCAGCCAGTACGAGGGCGGCACCGGCGACCCGAGCCTGGTCGCCCCCGACGGCTGGACCCTCGACCAGCACTTCCTCGACCTCCCCGGCCGCAAGGACATCCAGGTCGAACTGGCCCTCGACTACTTCTCCAACGTCGAGCTCTACCCCGCCTGGCAGGCCTGGCTGCGCGCCCACCAGCCGCCCGCGCTGATCCTCTGGGGGCGCAACGACCCCTTCTTCACCGAGGCCGGCGCCCGCGCCTACCTGCGCGACCTGCCCGGAGCCGAACTGCACGTGTTCGACACCGGACACTTCGCGCTGGAGGAGAAACTGCCCGAAATCGCCCCGCTGATCGACGACTTCCTCGCCCGCACGCAGAAGTAGTCGCCCGGCCGGAGCGCCCGTCCGGGGGCGGGCTCAGTCGCGGCGCAGCAGGTACGTGACGAAACCGAGCGTCCCCCGGTAGCCGTGCAGCCACTCCGTGCGGTGCCGGTCCGCGGCCTCCCGGGCGGCCGCTGCATCAGGGTGGTCCGGGTGGTCCAGTGCCCATTCGGCGAGCGAGCCCGTCCAGGCGAACTCGTAGTCGTCCCAATCCCGTTCCGTGCTGACGTGCCCGGACACCGGCGTCCAGCCGTCCGCGAGGACCAGGCCGGTGGTCGTCGCCAGATCGCCGAACTCGTCCGGGGTCGAACCCAGCCCGTCCAGCGCGGCCCGGGACGGCTCGCGCTGCCAGAACGCCTCCCCGACCAGCAGCCGGCCGCCCGGGGCGAGGAGTTCGCGCGCCGCCGCGAGCGTCGGCAGCAACCCGCCGAAGGCGTGGGTGGAGCCGACGCACAGCACCAGGTCGAAGGGTTCCTTGGCGGTGAACTCCCGCGCGTCCAGGTGGTGCAGGCCGATCCGGCGCTCGACGCCGAGGGCGGTCGCGGTCTCCCGGGCGCGGGTCAGGGCCCGGGCGTCCAGGTCCACCCCCACGGCGTGCCAGCGCGGGCGCGCGGCCAGCGCACGGACCAGCCAGGCACCCTCACCGCAGCCGAGGTCCAGCGCCCGGCCGTCCTCCCGCCCGGCCGTCGCGCGCTCCAGCAGACGGGCCACCGACTCGTCCGCCAGCGGTGCCGCGATCGGGTGGTGGGCATGGGCGAGGCGGGAGATCTGCTGACGGTCCATCCGAGCAGTATGGAGCCGATGGGCGCGCCGCGCCGGAGAATTCCCCCGGTCCGCGGGGGAGACGGGGCCTGCTCGCGGGCGTGTGCGGGGGTCACGCCCGCGAGTAGGTCCGGCCCTTCCACGCCGCGCCCCGGCCGCGCCAGTGCTGCACCGCCGAGTCGACCGTCATCCCCAGGTACAGCCCGGCCGTGAACGGCAGCAGCAGCACGGTCGGGGCCGGCTGCCCGTAGTACCGGACCATCGGCAGGTACGTGCCCGCCATCAGCGCCCACGCCGCCCCGCCCGCGGCAGCCACCGCCGGGGCCCCCGCCACCAGCCCGGCCACCGTCGCCACCGGCGGCACCAGGTACACCAGCCCCAGCCCCAGCACCGTCCCGAGCAGCAGCAGCGGCGAGTACCGCAGCTGGGCGTACGCGCTGCGCGACACCATCCGCCACAGCTGCCCCAGCCGCGGGTACGGGCGGACGCTGTCCACGTCGTCGGCGAGGCCCAGCCAGGTCCGGCCGCCGGTGGCCTTCACCGCCCGGGCCAGCGACACGTCGTCGATCACGGCGCCCCGGATCGCCGCCACCCCGCCGGCCCGCTCCAGCGCCTCGCGCCGCACCAGCGAGCAGCCGCCCGCCGCGGCCGCCGTGCGTGCCCCCGGACGGTTGCTGCGGCGGAACGGGTACAGCTGGGCGAAGAAGTACACGAAGGCCGGCACGATCAGGCGCTCCCAGCCGGTCTCCACCCGCAGCCGGGCCATCTGCGACACCAGATCCAGGCCGTTGCCCTCGGCCGCCGCCACCAGCTCGGCGAGTGATTCCGGGCCGTGCGCGATGTCCGCGTCCGTCAGCAGCAGGTACTCGACGTCCGGACCGGCCAGCTCGACCCCGTGCCGCAGCGCCCACAGCTTGCCCGTCCATCCCGGCGGCAGCGGGGGAGGGGTGGTGACGGTCAGCTCCAGCCCTTCGATCGTCCGCAGCTCCGCCGCCACCGGGCCGGTGCCGTCCGAGCTGTGGTCGTCCACCAGGATCACCCGCGCCCGCCCCGGGTACTTCTGCGCCAGCAGTGTCGGCAGGCTCGCCGGCAGCACCGCCGCCTCGTCCCGGGCCGGTACCACGATCACCGCCTCCGGCCAGCGCGCCGGCGGGCGACGCGGCGGCAACCGCACGTCGGTCCGCCAGAACATGCCGTGGCAGCACGCCAGCCAGAGCCAGACCAGCAGGGAGAACGCGGCGATCCACAGCAGGACGGTCACTCCGGCAGTCTGCCGCAGAACAGGGCCGGACGGACGGATCGACTAAAGTCTTGACCCGTGAAGATCGCACTGATGGACTCCGGAATCGGCCTGCTGGCCGCCGCCGCCACCCTACGGAAGCTGCGCCCGGACGCGGACCTGGTGCTGTCCTCGAACCCGGCCTCGATGCCCTGGGGGCCGCGCACACCCGAAGAGGTCACCGAGCTGGCCCTCGGCTGCTGCCGGGCCGCCGCCGCGCTGGAACCCGACGTGCTGGTGGTCGCCTGCAACACGGCCTCGGTCCACGCGCTCGCCGCCCTGCGCGCCGAGCTGGAGCCCGGGCTGCCGGTGATCGGCACCGTCCCTGCCATCAAGCCCGCGGCCGCGCTGGGTGGCCGGGTCGCCATCTGGGCCACCCCGGCCACCACCGGGAGCGCCTACCAGCGCGGGCTGATCCGCGACTTCGGCGGAACGGCCGACATCGCGGAGGTCGCCTGCCCGGGCCTCGCGGACGCCGTCGAGCACGGCGACGACGACGCCATCACGGCCGCCATCGCGGACGCGGCCGCCCGTACGCCGGCCGGCACCGACGTCCTGGTGCTCGGCTGCACCCACTACGAACTCGTCGACGACCGCATCCGTGCCGCCGTCGCCCCGACCGCCTCTGCGGCGCTCACCCTGTTCGGTTCCGCCGACGCCGTCGCCGCCCAGGCCCTCCGCCGGGTCGGCGACCCCACCCGGACGGGTAACGGCACGCTCACCGTGCTCCACGCTGGTGCCACCGCCACGCTTCCCGCGGCGGCGGCCCTCTACCCGCAGGGCAGCGCGCTGGCCACCCTGATCGGCTGACCCGCCGGCGCGGCTTCCGACCGCCGGCGAGGACACCGGGACCTCGCAGGCGGGACCTCCCGCCCGGACTTCCCCGCCCGGACTTCCCCGCCAGGAGTTCCCTGCCAGGACCTCGCCACCAGGACCTCTCCGTCACGGCGCCCCGACCGGGGCCTCGCCGCGAGCCGGGGAGGTCCTGGTGTCTTCGCCGGCGAACGTGGGCCCGACGTGCGACCGGGAATCGGGTGGCCGTGTCCCGAATGCGCCGGATTCGGGGATGCGGAATTCCCGCAGCAGCCTCGCGACCCGTCTTTCCTGGCGTCATGGAGGATTCCGGCAGGAATGCCGGGAGAGGGATCGGGCATTTCTTCCGGTGCGGAGGGCCGACGTATTCGGCACTGGTTTCCGTACCATTCTTCGCGCTTGCGGAGTCGGCCCGGCCGGCTTGTCGGATGCGCCCGGGTTGTCGGCCGGCTCGGTGTACAGCTGTTCGCCGCATTGCGCGGGAAGTGGGCCTGCCCGACGTCTCGCTAGCGCGATTCCATTTCTGTTTCCATGCGCGTGGAGGGATCCGGGCTGCCTGCCGGTGCGGGAGGGGTCGATCACGTCGACGCCCTGGGGTGCGAGGCGGCGGTCGGCGGTCCTCCCGGCCGGTGAGCTGCGGCGGACTGCGCGGGAAGTCGACCCGGCCGACCTCCCGCGCGACCCACAGGTCGGCCCTGGCGCGCCGGTGTGCCCCTGGCGGTGGCGTGCCGTGTGAGGGATCGGCGGGATCGGGCTCCCGGCGCCGGGCAAGTTTGTCGTGCTCATGCAATTGTGAGCGATATCCGTGCGCGGGAATTTGATGTGTGCATGCCCTGTGCGCCTGGGAAGTCGGCCTGGTCGACTTTCCGTGCGGGTGGCCGACGGGTGGTGGCCGGCGGTTCGGGGAGTCGAGCGTGCCGCGTTATGGGGTGGACTGTATCTACTCGCGTAGAAGTTCCTGTCGGGCATGAGAAGTCGGATTGGTCGACTTCTCATGCGAGGGGCGTGGTGGCATCTCGTGTTGTCGGCGTGTGGCGATGGTGTCGACTGCGCGGGATTTCGGGCGATTCGGCTTCTCTGTCCGGCAATGTCCGCCCGGCAATTCGCAGCCGAGAGCTACTCGCGTAGATCCGGTGACGCCGACACTCGCGGCGGCACTACTCGCGTAGATAGCGGGAAAGGGCGCATTCGTGCCGAATAGGCATTGTGCGTGACTACCGGGCACATGCCGCCCGGGCGGCAGCGCGGCAACCGGCCATGCGACCAACCGGCCGTGCGGCCGGTTGGTGCGGCGTGGGGGGGGGGGGGCGGCGGGCCAACGCCCCACCCCCGCCCGGGCGGGGCCGGCGGCGCGCCCGCGCGGGGGGGGCGGGCGGGGGGGGGCGGGGGGTGGGGGTCGGCGTCGCGTCG
>NZ_JBHWCL010000083.1:0-41644 GCF_042735125.1 Kitasatospora sp. NPDC059599
TTCCGGCTGTCTGTGCGCCGCCAGGGACTCGAACCCCGGACCCGCTGATTAAGAGTCAGCTGCTCTAACCAACTGAGCTAGCGGCGCCTGCTGACAGAGAAGACTCTAGCAGCGCCGCGCGGCCGAGCCAAAATCGAATACCGGTCGCCCCGCGTTCACCCTCCGGTCACGACGGCCGCCCCGGCGGGAACCGGCGCGCCGGGCTCCCGCGCCGCCCGCACGCAGGCCCACAGCAGCACGGAGGCGCCGGGCAGCCAGGGCTCGCGGTCCTCCGGGGCGACGATCCACCGGCCGGCGCCCAGACCGGGGGAGTCCGGGCTGTTCAGCATCCGCTGCAGCGGCGGGACGGTCACCGTGTCGCCCTTGCCGTGGCACAGCAGCGGCGGCACGTCCCGGGCCCACTCCTCCCAGGCCAGCAGCCGGCGCAGCCGGGGTGCCGCGCCCGGCTGGACGAACAGCAGGGTCCGCCCCCGGTGGGCCGCGACCGGGCCGCAGCCCGGGCCGGAGGCCCACAGTTCGTCCAGCACCCGGCGGCCGAACAGGGCCGGCATGCTGATCACGTCGAAGGCGCGCCCGCAGGGCAGCACCGAGGGCGCCCACGGGCGGGTCTCCCAGAGGGCGCGCATGCTGCGCGGGTACTCGCTGGCGGAGGCGAGCCAGGCCTCCCCGGCCACGCTGACGTACTCCACCGACTGATGCGTCCAGATGTCCACGCACAGCAGCCTGCGCCGTGCGCGCTCGCGGCGCGGCTGAAAGGCCGGTTCGCCGGACAGGGCGGCGGGGAACGGCGTACCCTTCCCCGCCGCGCATATGCCAGTGGCCAGTGTTCGGGTACGACGCGTGCGGCGCTCAGTCCTCGTGGCGGCGGGGCTGGAGCAGGGTGCGCCCGTACTCGATCATCTTGGCGGCGTAGTCCGGGGTCCAGTCCGCCCGCAGGGCGACCTCGGTGTCCGACAGCGCGTCGAAGCGGCGCGGGTCGGCGAGCTGGGCGGCGGCGACCGCCTGGAAGTCCGTGGCCCGCTCGGCGGCGGCCCGGAAGGCCAGGGCCAGCTCGGTGGAGCGGCGCAGCAGCTCCGCCGGGTCGTCGATCGACTCCAGGTCGAAGAATCGTTCCGGCTCCGGGTCGGCCGACTGCGGCTCGAACAGCAGCTGCGCCGGACGCACGCGCCGGGTGGGCTCGGTCGACTCTGCAGGGGAGTCGGGCATGGACGGACACCTCCGGGGTCTCGGTGGGGCGGGCAGCTGCTCCGGGTTGCGCCGCCCGGGTCGTGGCCGTCGTCCATTGTCTCGCGGCGACGGCCGGTAACGGAACGGTGCGCGTGCGGGCGCTATTCCCCGGCGCGCGCCGGGGGTGTGCTGCGAGCGCCGCGCATCCGGATCGTGTGCGAATCGGTTGTCCCCGGTGCAATCCAGTCACCCACACCCCAGGGAGATCCCATGCACGCGCGGACGATCCTGCCCGCCGGCGTCCTGCTGACCGCCGCCGCCCTCGGCGTGGCCGCAGCAGCAGTACCGGCCGTCGCCGCCGAAACGGCCGTGGTGGTGCAGGGCGCGGTCAGCGCCCCGGGCAGCCCGTCGCAGGCCACCTGCCCGAGCGGCACCCACCTGACCGGCGGCGGCTACCAGCTGCCGGCCGGCACGCACGACACCGTCACCTACAACGGCCCGTCCCGGGACGCGACCAGTTGGTACGCGCAGGCCGACCACACGGCCGTCCAGGCCTTCGCGGTCTGCGAGACCGAGGACTGACCGGCACCCGGGCCGGTCGGTTCCGGGGTCCGATCGGGACCGAAGCCCGATCGGGACCGGGGCCGACCGGCACCGACCGGTACCGGGCCCGGCCGGGACCGGGGCCGCACCCTCACCCCAGGCGGACCCGGTGGCCGCTCAGGTGGTGCAGCACCTGGTGGTTGGCCTCCCAGCCGTCCGGGAACGCCACCGGGACCCCCAACTGCACCGGCTCGGTGGCCGGGTGCTCGTCCAGCAACTCGGCGATCCCGGCCCGGGCCACCACGATGCACGCGTGCCGGTGGCGGGAGGCGAGCACGCAGAGCCGGCCGGTCTCCAGGTGGAAGGCGGTCGCGTCCGGGCGGCCCGAAAGCGGGTGCAGAACCACCGTGACGTCGTACTCGCGGCCCTGCAACCGGTTGGCGGTGTCCACCGTGACGGCCGGCCCGGCCGCCCCGTCCACCGGGACACCCACCTTGAGCAGGGCCGCGCGCACCGCCGCCGCCTGGTCGCGGTGGGCGGTGCCGACGGCGATCCGGTCCGCGGTGAGCGGGGCCTCACCCTGCTCGGAGTGCGCCGTCAGCCCGCGCTCCAGCAGCCGGCGCACCGTCGCCGCGACCGCCGCCACGGCCTGCGGGTCGGTCCGCACGGTGTGCCGGGCCGGCAGCTCCAGCAGCGCCCAGCCGTGCTCGGCGGCCCGGTCGATCGCCGCGTCCAGCGCCGAGCCGTCGGGGCGGACGGCGGCGGTCAGCCTGCGGTCGTCCGGCCCGGTGCCGGAACGGAACGGGGTGTACGGGTAGAAGGCCCGGGAGACCAGCGGCGCCGCACTGGCGGGCAGCCGCCAGGAGACCGGCAGCCGGTGCGGCTGGATCTGCGGGTTGTGCGCCAGCATCGTGACCACGGCACTGCCGGACGGGTCGTACGACAGGCCCGCCCACTGCTCGGTGCCGACCACGGTGAACGGGTCCAGCTGGCCGGGGTCGCCGACGAACAGCGCCCGCTCGAACAGCCGGGCCACCGCGAGCAGCGCGTCCGAACGCATCTGGTACGCCTCGTCGACGATCGCGTGCCGCCACGGCGCCTCCGCCCGCACCCACTGCCACTTGGCCGAGGTCGAGATCACCACGTCGTGCTCGACCAGGTCGGCGACCTTGTCCGAGGGCGTCACGTTGGCGTGCTTCAGCACCTCGGGGCCCGGACGGGTGTCCGCGGCGTGCAGCCGGCCGATCGTCAGGTCCGGCGCCTTCTCGGCCAGTCGGCCGACCAGATCGTCCACCTGGCCGTTGGTCTGGGCGACGATCATCAGCCGTTCGCCGGCCTCGACCAGCTCGCGGGCGGCCCGCACCACGAGCGTCGACTTCCCGGCGCCCGGCGGGGAATCCACCACCACGCCGCGCGGGGCACCGGCCGCCGGACGGACGGTCGCCGCCAGGATCCCGGCCACGGCGGCGTCGGCGGCCGCGCCCGGGGGTTGCTCGGGCACCGGGCAGGACGTCCCGCCCGGACCGGGGTTCGAGGTGGCCATCACTCCCACTCCTCGGAGACGGACGGGGCGGGAACGGACGCGGCGCCCGGCGGGCCACCGTGCGTCCACGGGGTGTCGTCCGGCTCCGGCAGCGGCGCGGACTGGCGGACCGTCAACTCGAACAGGGTGAAGGTGACCTGCTCGCCGGGCTCCGGCAGGCTGCCCGGCTCGGGCTCCTTCCGGCGGCCCATGCCGGACAGCACCCGCAACGTGATCGTGCCGGCGGCGGCGTCGACCGCCACCACCTCGGCCTTCTGCGCGGGCGGCCCTCCCCCGGCCTCCGTCCGGGCGGACCCCCACACCCGGTGCGCCTCCCGGCCGAGGTCCGCATGCGGGCGGTCGGAGGTGCGCAGGGTGACCAGCGGGCGGGGCTTCGCGGAGCGGCCCGAGGTGTCCCAGTCCGGCACCACCTCCGTCACCACACCGCTGAACGCCTCGCCGGACAGCCGGTGTTCGGCCATCGCCAGCGGGTCGTCCAGCGCCTCCTGGACGTCCAACCGGGCCTGCTCGCGCTCACGCTGGGCGAGCTTGCGGGCGGCGGTGACCGCGTCGTCCTGCCGGGGCTGCGGCGGCTCACCGGCCACCACACGGTCCCGGTGGCCGGTGTAGGACCAGCGGTCGCCGGCCCAGCGCTCCTCCAGGTGACCGGCCGGCGGCAGGGCGCGCAGCAGATCCACGCCCTGCCACACGTCCCGCCAGGTGGGCAGCAGAACGGCCGCCAGCACCTCCTCCAACTGCCCGACGCCCGCCCGCACGGCCGCCCGGGCGCGCTCGGCGGCGGCCTCGTCGCGCTCCTCGACGGCGTGCTGCAGGGCGCCCACGGCGGAGTCGTACCGGGTGATCGCCGGGGCGAGCACCACCTCGTCGAAACGGGGATCGGTGGCCGGACCGGCCGGCGGGTGCAGCAACTGCCCCCGTTCGTCCCGGGCGGACTCCGCCAGCTCGGCCGCCTCGGCACCGGTCAGGCCCGGAGGCGGGTTGTGCCAGGCCAGCCGGGCGGCCAGGTGCTGGTCCTCCAGGTGGCTCTGGCCGGTCGCCCAGTGCCGGGCCAGCAGACCGGTCATCGGCAGCAACAGGCTGGAGCCGGGCACCTGGGCGCGGTCGGTGAGGTGGGTCAGCCAGCGGCCCAGCAGCGGCACCCGGACCGGCGCCGGGTAGGGGCCCGGCTCCTCGTCCTCGACGGTGCGGCGGAAGCGGGTCGAGCGGCCGATCAACGCGAGGTGGCGCACCCCCGCGCCGTTCGGCACGATCAACTGCGGGGCGTCCGCGCACAGCTCGCGGAACACCTGGGTCTTCTCGCCGGTCTCCGGGTCCTTCTCGGAGCCCTCGATCTGCTCGACGTCGTCGGCGAAGGACTCCAGGTAGGGCAGCAGGTCCGCCGCCAGCTCGGCCAGGAAGTCGAACCGCAGGGTGCGGTTGAGCGGCTGCGGCACCAGGTGCAGCCGGGGCGCGTCCCGGTCGGTGCCCAGCATCACCGCCAGCGGAGCGCCCGCCTCACCGGCAGCCGTCAACGGGACCAGCACCATCGGACGGTCGGACAGGTGCCGGTGCCGGACGGTGGCCAGCGGCTCGGCCCGGCCACTGCGGACGGCCTCCAGCCGGGCCAGGGTGGTCAGAAGACTCATGCGCCCGCCTCGCAGACCTCGGCGGGGGCATTCGCCCACGCGCACCGCCTGTTGATTCGCTCGCTGCGCTCGCTCATGCGCCCGCCCCGCAGACCTCGGCGGGGGCATTCGCCCACGCGCACCGCCTACTGACTCGCTCGCTCATGCGCCCGCCTCGCAGACGCGCAGGGCTTCCGCCCCCAGGGCTTCCGCGCGCAGGGCGGCCGCGTAGGCCAGGCGCTCGGCGGCGTCGTCGGTGCCGTCCGTGTGGTCGGCGCCGTCCGTGTCGTCGGCCTTGGTACCGGCGGCGGCCAGTGCCTCGGCGACCGTCCGGATGCTGCCCAGCTCGCCCCGTACGCCCCGGCCGAGCTGCTCGACCCGGTCGCCGCAGCGGGCCCGGGCGCGGCAGTGGAAGCCGAGTTCGCAGGTCGAGAGGCAGTCCGGGCTGTACGCGGCGGGCACGGCCTCGACCGAGGCGGTCAGCTGCTCGGTGGAGCGTGCGGGCGCGCCCGCCTCGTCGGAGGCCAGGTCGAAGTCCGCGTCCGGCGGCAGCGCGTCCAGTAGCCGGCCGATGCCGGTCATCCGGCTCAGCTGGCGGCGGGTGGTGGCCAGCTCGCGGCGGACGTCGACGGCGACCGCGGTCGGCCGGTTGCCGAAGTCCTTCGGGCAGACCAGCAGCACGCTCGTCCGGGGGCTGCCGGGCAGCCGCTGCTCGGTGTACGGGTCGTCGGCCAGGGGTACGCCGGCGGCCGAGGCGGCTGCCTGCTGGAGCGCGAGCACGTACACGGCGGCCTGGCGGGCGGCGGCGCCGACCTTGGCCGGGTCCGCGCTGCCGTCGAGCACCGGGAAGGACTTGATCTCGACCACCGTGCACCGGCCGCCGTGCACCACGAGCGCGTCCGGCTCCAGGTAGGCGGTGCTGCCGGCCACGTCCAGGCGCAGCAGCGGGTGGTCGAGCAGTGTCCAGGCCTCCGGGTCGGCGGCGGCCCGGGCCAGCGCCTGGGCCGTCCGGTCGGCGCGGACGGCCGGGCCGGAGCGCTGCAGCAGGTCCGGCACCTCCAGCGGGGCGTGGCCGTCCACCGGGACGTCGAGGTGGCGGCGGAGCGGTTCCAGCAGCGCCGCGTAGTCGTCCGCCTTCAGCCGGGACTCGAAGATCACGCCGCGGGCGATCGCGAAGGGGGACTGGCCGAAGGGGGCCGGGCGGCCGAGCCGGGCGGCCAGCGCCGTTTTGTCGATCCCGGCCGCGTCGAGCACCGCGCGGCGGTGGCAGCCCGGATTCGCGGCCAGGGCGGCGAGGGCGCGGGCGGTCAGACTGCGCTGCGGGGCCGGTCCGCGCAGCTCGGCGAGCCGCTGGGCGAGCGGCTCAGCGGACCCGCGGGGCGGGACGTTCGTCGAGACGTTCATGGTGCGGCCCAGTGTCGCATCCGGGTCCGACAACGCGGTACGGACCGGCCGTTCACGGCAGGAACCACCGCGAGACGGCCGTCCGCACCGGCCCGCGATCGTGGCCGCCGTCCGGGTGGGGGATCATGGAACCCGGTGCTCAAGGGTGAGACCGACCGTTGCCGCCGCCCCGTTGCGAGGAGCCCCCCATGCCCGCCCGAATCGTGCTCGTCCGCCACGGCGAGACCGAGTGGTCCGCCACCGGCCGTCACACCGGCCGCACCGACATCCCGCTGACCGAGGAGGGCCGCGCGATGGCCCGGGCCCTCGGCACCCGCCTCGCCGCGGCCCCGTGGAACGGGCTGCCGGACGCGCTCGTCTACACCAGCCCGCTCGGCCGCGCCGAGGAGACCTGCGCGCTGGCCGGCTTCGGCGACCGCGCGGTGGAGCGTCCGGAGCTGATGGAGTGGGACTACGGCCGCTACGAGGGCCGCACCGGCGCGGACATCCGGGCCACCGACCACCCCGGCTGGCTGATCTGGCGGGACGGCGTGCCCGGCGGCGAGAAGCTGTCCGAGGTGGCCGCCCGGGTCGACGCCCTCCTCGCCGGCCTCCACCAGGAGCACGGCGTCCCGGATCCCGACACCACGGTGA
Source organism: Kitasatospora sp. NPDC059599 (assembly GCF_042735125.1). NCBI lineage: Bacteria > Bacillati > Actinomycetota > Actinomycetes > Kitasatosporales > Streptomycetaceae > Kitasatospora > Kitasatospora sp. NPDC059599. Next base: position 6,895 of record NZ_JBHWCL010000083.1, read on the forward strand.
TGCACTGCGCCGACCAGGACGTCGTCCTGTTCGCGCACGGCCACCTGCTGCGCATCCTGGCCGCCCGCTGGCTGGGCCTGCCGCCCGAGTTCGCCCAGCGGTTCAAGCTCGGCACGGCGGCGCTGTGCGTGCTGTCCTGGGAGTACGGCGCCCCGGCGGTGGAGATCTGGAACGACCTCTCCCACCTGGACGGGCTGACCGCCGGGCACTGACGCGCCCGGGGCGGCAGGCTCCACCCGGGGCGTGCCCGGGCGGTCCGGCTAGGCGGCTGCCGCCCGGTCGTACTCGGCCAGGAACCGGCGCACCTCGGGCACCGCGGCGTGCGGGCGCAGCCGTCCCGCGGTGTCCGCCAGCATGCTCCGGATCCGGGCCGAGCGGACGTCGCCGAACAGGGCCACGGCGGACGAGCCGTGGTACGCCGCCCCCGCCAGGTCCCCCCGGCCCAGCCGGTCGTGGGCCAGTTCGGCGGTGTACAGCACCCGGTTGCGGACGAAGTGCGGTTCCTGCAGCGCTATGGCCAGCCCGGCCTGCTCGCTGGCCCGGTCCCAGTCGCCGAGCGCGGACCAGCACTGCGACTGGAGACCGGCGACCTCGGCCTCGCCGAAGAAGGACATCCACTCCGGATCGGCCTCGGAGGGCCCGCGGTCGAACAGCGCGTACGCCCGGCCGAGCGCGCGTTCGCAGGCGGTGCGGTCCTGCAGCAGGGCCCAGGCGCCGGCCTCGCGCATGGCCAGCAGGGCGAGCAGCCGGTGGGAGCCGAGTTCCCGGGCGGCGACCTGCCCGGCCTGGGCGGCGCGCAGTGCCTCGCGCGGGCGTCCGGCGTCGCGGGCGAGGAAGGCGCTGTTGCAGAAGACGTGCGCCTCCAGCGCGGAGTCCCCCGCCATCCGGGCGGTGGCCAGGGCCTCGGCGTAGAACGAGCGGGCGTCCGAGAGCCGGTTCGAGTCGTGCGCCAACCAGCCCACCGAGATGGCGAGTTCGCCGGCCCCGGCCTGCAGCCGGCGTTCCGTGTCGGCGCTGTACTCGCCCTCGTTGAGCAGTGCGTACGCGGTGCGCAGCGACTGCCCGGCGAGTTCGTACAGGGCGTCGGCGCCGTGCGCGTCGTCGGCCAGCCGGATGTCCCGGACGGCCTGTTCGACGCCGAGCACCTCGGCGGCCCCGACCCGGCGCAGCGGCGGCACCGGCCCGGGCCGGCCGGGCACCAGGGGCTCGGCCGAGAGCAGTGACGGTGCGGTGAACTCCGCACCGGGAAAGGCGCCCGGGCCGGTGCGGACACCGGAGGCGCCGGCGGCACCGGCCTGGCGACCGGCGGCCGCGGCCGGCCGGTCGATGCCGATCACGCTGGCCAGCGCGGTGGTGCCGCCGGCCAGGAACGTACGGCGACGCACGTCGTCGTTCTCCTCGTCGAGATAGGGCGATCCATCGGGCCCCCTGGGCACCGCGCCGGGACTCGGCCACGGGGGGCCCTCCGGAGCGGCTGGATTCGCGTACGGCGAGGCAGCGTACGGGAGTTGAGTGGAGAGTGGTGAGCGCGGGGCGGGCAGGGGCGGGAACGGTGGGTGGAGCGGAGGCAGCCCGGCGGGTCCGCCGCCGCCGTCCGCCGGACGGCGGCGGACGGCGGTGCGGGGGGCGAAGCCGAGGTCGCTGAGCGTGCGGTCCGGCCACATGTGCCGGAAGACCCGCTCGTAGGCGTAGTTGGGGCAGCGGATCTCACCGGACTCGACCCGTCCGACGTAGCGGGCGTCGCAGGAGACGTGCTCGCCGATCTCGCGGGCGGCCCGGCGCACCGCCACGGCGAACTCGCCGGGAGAGCGGTCGCCGCGCAGCGCGCGCATCACGGGGTTGGGGGACGGTCGGTTCGGCTCGGCCGGTGGGGTGGCTGCCATGGCGCCGAGAGTACTCGGAGTCACCGTGCGGACACGTGGGGTTTGCGGGAGATCTGCTGACAATACCGGTCAAAGCGGGCCATGTTGCGGGATATCTGCCATGAAATGCCATGCCTTGCTGTAAGGCGCCCCGTGGCCCGGGATGCGTTCGCCGCGTTGTCCTGATACGTGGAAGCCCAGGCCGTCGCCCCGGCACGTCCCAGCCCGGTGGCCCCTCCGGGCGGCTGCGCTTCCGGATCCGACGAGGTACAGGAGGGCCCGTGATGGCCACCGGACTGCCGCAGCACCGCCCCGTCGCCGGGGGCGTGCTCGCCGGCGCAGCCCCCGCCCTGCTGCCCGACCCGGCCGACGACCGGATCCCCGGCCGGGGTCCGGTCGAGGGCGGCCGAGCCCCCTGCGGCGGCCCCCGGCGCGAGCACGCCGTCCCCGACGAGGGCACCCCCGTCACCGGCTGCGACACCGTGACGGTAGCCCTGCGGCACGGCCTGGAAGCCGTCGACATCCTCAGACTGCGCCGCGCCTGCGGGGCCGTGCTGCAGAGCCGCAACGGCAGCACCGTCTCCTTCCTCGTCCCGGCCGGCACCTGGGAGACCTGGCACCTGCCCGGCAGCTCCTGTACGGCGGGCGCCCTCATCCCCGCCGCCACCGACCCGCGCTGGGTGATCCCGCCCTCCGGCTCCGGCTGCACCGCGCGCCCCACCGACGCCTGGGTCCTCCGCTCCGCTCTCTGCGAGGCCGCCTGCACGCTCACCGCAGGCGGCCTCGGCCCGTTCTGACGGGCGTGCCGTGCGGATCCCGCCGGGCTCGCGAGCACCACGCGCCCCACCGGCCGGATCCCCCCAGCACGCCCACCGGCGCGGTCCGGCAGACCCGCCGGGACCGCCGGGACCGCCGCTCCTGCGGCGGCTGTGCCCTCTCGCCTGCGGCGATAATGGCCACCATGGGACGAAGCAGCAGAGCCGTGCGCGGCAGCGGGACGGAGGCCGCCACCGGCGTGGGCGGGCGCACCCACGCGCAGGGGCCGCTCACCCGCCCCGTCGGCTCCGGCCTGGCCGAGCTGCGGCCCGACCGCGATCGCCCGGCCGCCTGGTCGCTGCTGATCGACGGCGCCCCGCAGTCCATGGTCGACCTCGCCGATCCCGCCCACCTCGGTTTCGAGTACCAGCGTCGGCTCGGCCACCTGATCGACCTGGTGGCCCCGCCGGGCCGGCCGCTCACCGTCCTGCACCTGGGCGGCGGCGCCCTCACGCTGGCCCGTTACGTCGCCGCCACCCGGCCGCGCTCCCGTCAGCAGGTCGCCGAGATCGACACCGCGCTCACCGAACTCGTCCGCGCCGAGCTGCCGTTGGACAAGGGCTGGCAGATCAAGGTGCGTGGCGGGGACGCCCGCAGCGTGCTGGAGCGCACTCCCGAGGGCACCGTCGACCTGGTCATCACCGACGTCTTCTCGGGCGCGCGCACCCCGGCCCACTGCACCACCGTCGAGTTCACCACGCTCGCCGCCCGCGCCCTCGCCCCCGGCGGCTGGTACGCCGCGAACATCGCCGACGGCGGCGCCCTGCCCTTCGCCCGTTCCCAGGTCGCCACCCTCGGCGCGGTCTTCCCCGAACTCTGCCTGATCGCGGACCCCGCCGTGCTGCGCGGCAAGCGCTTCGGCAACCTCGTCCTGGCCGCCGCCCACGCGCCCCTCCCGGTGGCCGACCTGACCCGCCGCGCCGCCTCCGATCCCGCCCACGCCCGTGTCGAACACGGCCGCGCCCTCACGGACTTCGCCGCCGGCGCCGCCCCGGCCACGGACGCGACGGCCGCCCCGTCCCCGGAGCCACCGCCGGGGGTCTTCCGCTGACGGACCGCCGCTGACGGACCGTCGCCGACGGTGGTGCGTCCGTCGTCGGACGCCGGTGACGGGCGCCTTCGTGCGCGCCCTCCGCCGGAGAGCCGTCGGCCGGCGACCGGCCCGCCGCCGGCAACGGCCTTGGCGCGCACCGCCGTCGCCCCCGAAGGGGCCCGTGCGGATCGGCCCGGTCGACCGGGAGGTGCCGACCCCCGGGCGCCGGGCGTGCTCGTCGTCGCCCCCGGGCCGGTCGGCCGCGCATCGGTCGGCCGCGGCACCGACCGGGCGCGGGGCACCCCGGTCCGCGACCGGCGTCGGTGCTCGGCCTGCGTCGGGCCGCCGTCGACCGGGAGCCGAACGGCGAGCCGTTCCGGCCGGTCGTGGGCGGCACCCGGGCCGGCGGCGTCCCCTCCGGGCCGGTGCCGGTCGTCGGGGCGTGGGCCGGGGCTGCGGGTTCAGTGCCCGCGCGGCAGTCCGCGGTGTTTGCACATGGCCGCGCCGGTGAGCAGGAGTCCGGCGGCGATGGGGGCGAGGACGGCGGTCGCGGTGGCGGAGCCGTCGCCCACGGCCGTCACGGTGGCGGTGTCGGCGACGGCGAGCGTCTCCGGGGTCCCCGCGTCGTCCGGCCCGGCGGGGGTGGTCGTGCCGTCCCGGCTTGTCGGGGTTCCGACCGGGACGGTCTCGGACGCGTCCAGGACCGGGGGAGTCCCCGCCGCCTCGCTCTGCCGCGGGACGGTGGGGCGGGCGGTGTCGGCCTGCAGCCGGCCGGTGGAGTTCGGCCCGGTGGGGCCGCCTTCGCGGGAGGCCGGGTTCTCGGCGGGGCGGTCCTGGGCGGGGGCGGTGTCGAGCAGTCCGGAGGCGATCGCGAAGGCGTCGGGGACGGCCGCCCGCTGGCCGGGCAGGGGGAGCCCGCCGGACCGGATCCGTTCCCGCAACGTGCCGTCGGCCGCCCCGGTGCCGCCGCCGGTCGGGTCCCCGGCGGTCCCGGGGGAGCGCCCCGGCGCCTCGGCCGCCGACTGCCCCGGTCCGACGGGGCGTTCGGCCGACGGCGCGTCGAGTGCGGGTGCGTCGAGTGCGGGGCCGGCGAGGGCCGGGCCGCCGAGCGACGGTGTGCCGTGCGGGGCGCGGCGGGCGGCGGGCCGGGCCGGTTCGGTCAGTGGGTCGGCGGACGCCGCGTACGCGCCGGGGGCGCCGAGGCCCCAGAGTTGGGCGAGCAGCGCGCCGGCGGCCGCGGCGGTGCGGGGGCGGGGCAGCCACCGGGCGATCCCGTGCCGGGCGCCGGCGACGCCGCGGTGGGCGGGTTGCCTGGGCTCGGTCACGTGATTGGCTCGCACGTGAGTCGAGAACGAGCGGACGGGCGGTGAGGTCACGGCCGCCGTCACGGACAGTCATCGCGCGGTTCGGCCCCGGGCGGTGTTCCCGGGGCCACCGGCCGCGCGGCGGTCAGGAGTTGGGGCGCAGGGTCCAAGTGACCGTCATCACACCGGTGACGGCGCCGTCGGCGCGGGTGATCTCGACGGTGACCGGGAACTCCGGGCGGCCGCCGGCGTCCAGCTCGGCGACGACCTCGGCGGCCGGGCGGCCGAGGACGGCGGTGGCGGTGACCTCGCCCATGGCGAGCTTCTTGTACGCGATCTCGGCGTTGACGGCCAGCGGCACGGCCCGGGACAGCTGGTCGCCGAAGGCGGCGAGCACGATGCAGCCGCTGGCGGACTCGGCGAGCGTGAACATCGCGCCGGCGTGCGGGCCGCCGACGTGGTTGTGGTACGCGGGCTGGTCGGGCAGCCGGAGCACGGCGCGCTCCGGGGTGGTCTCCAGGTACTCCAGCTTCAGGGTGTGCGCCATCGGCACGGTGGAGTCGAGCATCTGGCCGATCGTAGGTGTGGTCATGGCGACGATGTTACTAGCCGGTAGCTTCCGGCGGCAGGGGTCGCCCGGAAAAGCCGGACCCGGGGCCGGCCGGGGGAGGCGGAGTTGAGGAGTGCGAACGTGAGGGAACGCGAAAACGCCCGAGGGGCCGACCTCTTGAAGAGATCGGCCCCTCGGGCTCTGGGGTGAGTGACGGGACTCGAACCCGCGGCCACCTGGACCACAACCAGGTGCTCTACCAACTGAGCTACACCCACCATCTGTCCGGTCCGTTCCCGCTTCCGCGTTCCCGTTCCGACAGGAAGAACTCTACAGGATCCGAGAGGGTGCTCGCGCCAGGGTTCCGCCCCGGTGGACGCGGGCACCCCCGCGGACCCCGCGGCGGGGTCCCGCCGGGTGGTTCCGGGGTCAGTCGGTCGACGCCTGGTACTTCCCGGCGATGGCGCGCGCGGTGTCGGCGTCCGGGCCGGGCTGCGGGACGAACACGGCCTCGCGGTAGTACCGCAGTTCGTCGATGCTCTCCCGGATGTCCGCGAGCGCCCGGTGGTTGCCGCCCTTCGGCGGGCTGTTGTAGTACGCCTTCGGGTACCAGCGGCGGGCCAGCTCCTTGATCGAGGAGACGTCCACGATCCGGTAGTGGAGGTGCTTCTCCAGGGCCGGCATGTCCCGGGCCAGGAAGCCGCGGTCGGTGGCCACCGAGTTGCCGCACAGCGGCGTCTTCCCGGCCTCCGGCACGTGCTCGCGCACGTACGCGAGCACCCGCTCCTCCGCCTCGGCCAGGGTCACGCCCTGCTCCAGCTCCTCCAGCAGGCCGGAGGCGGTGTGCATCGCGCGCACCACCTCGGGCATGTGCTCCAGCGCCTCGGCCGGCGGCCGGATGATGACGTCCACGCCCTCGCCGAGGATGTTCAGCTCGGAGTCCGTCACCAGCACCGCGACCTCGACCAGGGCGTCCCGGTCGAGGTCGAGGCCGGTCATTTCACAGTCGATCCATACCAAACGGTCATTCACACAAGTCACCCTACGGCGCGATCACGCGCCGCGGGGACCGGTGGAGCCGAGCGGGGTGCCGGAGCACAGGACTCGGCCTGGTGCTCCTCCGCCCCGCCGTGACCGCCGCGGCCGTCCGGGTGCTCGCCCTCCCGGCCGGCGCGGACCGCGTGCCCGTCCCGTCCGGCACGGGCCTCGCGGCCCGCCCGGGGGCCGTCGGCCGCCGGCCGACCGCCCTGGGAGCGGACCTGCGGAGCCCGGGTCTGGCGGCCGCGGAGCTCGCCCGACCCCGGCGCCGGCTGCCCCGTGGGGGCCGGCACCCGTCCGGTGGCCCCGCCGTGGCCGCGCCCGGCCGCACCGGGCTCGTCCGCGGGCCGCTCGACCGCGCTCCGGTGCCCCTGGCCCTGGCCGCGCGCCCCCGGCTGGGGCAGGCCGTCCTCGGCCGCCGCGTGCTCGGCGGTGCGCGGCGGACGTCCCGCCCCCGCACCCGGCCCGGCCTGCGGCGGCACCACCGGCGGCCGCAGCGGACCGCGTCCCGCCGCACCCTGCTGCCCGGGGTGCGGCTGCGGCGACGCCTGCTGGTGCGGGTACGGCTGGCCGGCCCGGGCATGGAAGCCCTGGGCGGCCGGTGTCCCGACCTGCCCCGGGCCGAACCCGACCGGCTGGCCGTGCAGCGGCTGCCCGTGCGGACCGACCGGCAGCGGCGCCCCCGGTCCGCCCGGGAACGGCTGCGCCGGCTGTCCGCCGTGCGCCCCGCCGAACAGCGCTCCGCCCGCGGCCGCGCCGGCCGCCGCGTGCGACAGCGCGCCGGGCAGCCGGAGGTCGCCGCCGTGCGCACCGGCCGCCGTGGGCTGCTGCCCGGGGCGGCGTGCCCGGTAGCTCGTCCGGTACGCGGCCGGGGAGACCCCGAGCTGGCGGCGGAAGTGCCCGCGCAGCGCCACCGGCGAGCGGAACCCGCACCGGCGCGCGACGTCGTCCACCGACAGCTCCGAGGTCTCCAGCAGCCGCTGCGCCTGGAGCACCCGCTGGGTGATCAGCCACTGCAGCGGCGCACTGCCGGTGAGCGTGCGGAACCGCCGGTCGAAGGTGCGCCGGCTCATGTAGGCGCGAGCCGCCAGCACCTCGACGTCGAACTGCTGGTTGAGGTTCTCCAGCGCCCAGGTGACCACCTCGGCCAACGGGTCGTTGCCGATCTCCTCCGGTAAAGACTGATCGATGTACTGGGCCTGTCCTCCGCCGCCGCGGCGGCTGGGCACCACCAGGCGGCGGGCCAGCGCGTTGGCGGCCTCGGCGCCGTGGTCGCTGCGCACCACGTGCAGGCACAGGTCGATGCCGGCGGCGGTGCCCGCCGAGGTGAGCACGTCGCCGTCGTCCACGAACAGCTCGCGCGGGTCGACGTGCACCCGCGGGTAGCGCTTGGCCAGCGTCGGCGCGTACATCCAGTGGGTGGTCGCCGGGCGGCCGTCGAGCAGGCCGGCGGCGGCCAGGACGAAGGCGCCGGTGCAGAGGCCGATGATCCGCGCGCCCTCGTGGTGGGCCTTGCGCAGGGCGGTGATCGCCTCGACCGGCGGGGGCTGGGAGATCGAGCGCCAGGCCGGTACGACGATCGTGCCGGCCCGGGCGAGGGCCTCCAGGCCGTACGGGGCGGAGAGGGTCAGGCCGCCGGTGGTGGCCAGCGGGCCCTCCTCGCCGGCGCAGACCAGCAGGCGGTAGCGGGGCACCCCGGCGTCCTGGCGGTCCACGCCGAAGACCGAGAGCGGGATCGAGCTCTCGAAGATCGGGGCGCCGCCGAAGATCAGCACCGCGACGGTCTCCCGGCGGCGCCGGCCGGACAGCTTGCGCGGGGCGGCCGCCGACATCGAGGCCGGGGAGCCGTTCGCGCCGGGGCCGCCGTGGGCCAGCGGGCCGTGGCCGGGCGCGGTGCCGAGCGCGAGTCCGCCGAGCGGACCGCCCGCGGCCCCGGGGCCGCCGTTGTGGCCCGGGGCGCCGCCCGGGTAGGCGGGGTGGCCGGAGTAGCCGGGATAGCCGGGGTACTCGCCGCCGTAGGCCGGGGCGTGGCTGACGAGGCCTCGGCTGACGGGCTGTCCGCCGACCGGCTGTCCGCCGCTGACGGGGTGTCCGGCGGCGGGCTGACCGCCGGCGTTCTGCCCTCCGGCGTGTCCCCCGGCCGGCGACTGGCCTCCGTACGGCGCCGCCGCGCCGTGCTCGGCGGCGGTCGGGACCGCGCCCGGGCCGCCGACGGGGAGGTGCGCTGCGGGGTGCGAGGAGTGCGGGGCGGCGCCCGTGGTGCGGGAGGTGGCGGCGATCGCGGAGGTGCCAGTGCTTCTCGCGGCCCGACCCGCGGTGCCGGCCACCGCCTGGCCGCTGTCAGGACCCGCGTCGCTCCTGCTCACCCTGCTCAAGGCGCTCAAGCCCCCTCGGTGGTGTGGTGTGGGTGGTGCGGCACTGCTGGCCAAGATCGAAATCTATCGGGTGGACCATTGCCGTTGTGACAAGTTCACCATCCGACGCTATGTCGACATGGCAATTTGGCGTGATGCATTCGATCACGAAGCGTGGCACCCGTCGACCCTTCTGGGAAGAGGGCCGGGGCAACGGTGGCTGGTTGTCGCGGGGCCGCTCCTGGGGCGTCCGGGCCCCGTGCGCCCGATCGGCGGGTCTGGGCTGCGGATTTGCCCAAGCGGGAGGGATCGGCGCGAAATTGACCGAAAATCGGCGGTGCACGGGAGGGCGCACAGGTGCGGGTCGTGCGCCTCCCAGGCTTCATCCGGCCAAGCCTGGTGCGGCGGAACCGCTATCCGGACCGCCGGGTTACGGTCCTGCCGTGAACACCGACAGCCGGCTCGAACGGGCCAACGACAACGCCGCCGCGTTCTGGCTCGCCCAAGCCCGCGCGCACGGCTGGCGCTCCCGTGTCCTCCCGGGCCTGACGGCGGTCCGCTGCGCCCGTACGCCGGACGATGCGCACCGCATCGTGCTGACCCGCCCCTACACCGAACCGGAAGCGGTGGAGCGGGAGTTGGCGGACCTGCTGGCCGACTGGTCGACCGTGCACTTCACGCTGGAGGACCCGTACGGCGGGCTCGACCTCACCCGCTTCGGGGCCGCCCGGATGCCACTCATGCCGGTGATGGTCCGCGACCCCGGCCCGGTCGAGGGAGTGACGGCCGCCCTGCCCGCGGTATCGCAGGCGCACGGGGGCGGGGTCCTGACGGTCGATGAGGCCGTGGACGGCGACAGCTTCGCGCTGGTGGAACGGGCGATCGTGGAGGGCTTCCCGCTGCCCGCCCGCCGGCCCTGGGTGCGCGGCGACGCGCTCCCGGAGCGGCTGCTGGGCGAGCCCGGGTGGCGAGCGTGGCTCGGCCGCGACGACGGCGCCGTGGCGGGCACCTGCCTCACCTACGACGACGGGCGGGCCACCGGCGTGTACTGGGTCGCCACCCTGCCCGACCGGCGCGGCCGCGGGGTGGCCGGGGCCGTCCTGCGGACCGCCCTGGTCCACGCGCACCCGGACCGCCCGGCCACCCTGGTCGCCACCTCGCTCGGCGAACCGCTCTACCGCAAGCTCGGATTCGTCGAACGGGCCCGTACCTGCTGGTGGAGCCGCACCCCGGCGCAGGGCTGACCGGCGCCGGCCGGGCGGTACGACCGCTGCGCGGGGGCCTCCCGGCCGCGTTCGGGGCGCCTTCCGGCGGCGGTCCGGCCGGGGTCCGGCGGCGGTCCGGTTGCGGTCCGGCCGCCTGCCGGTCGGCGGGGCGCTACCCGGCGACGGCCGTGACCACGGCCGCCGTGACCACCGTGGTCGTGACCGTCGCCGCCGGGGCTCAGGACGCGACCGGTGCGGTGACCGGTGGGGCGAGGGCCACCGCGACCGACGCGGCCAGGGGCGCGCTGGCGAAGACCGTACGGGCGGTGGGCGCGGTCCCGTCGGCCGCCGGGCGAAGGGGATCCGGGCGTCCGACCGGGAGGGTTGCCCGGCCGTCCGCACCCGGGTCCGACGAGGCACCCGCCCGCGCGCCGGAGACCGCTCCCGGGTCGGTGCGGCCGTCGGCGATCACGGCAAACCCGCCGGATCGGTTTCGGACACCGGACCCGGCGCCGACGACCGAGGCCCCGCCCGTCCCGGCGTTCGCGGGAACGGGCGCACTCGGGCCCGCCGGGGCGGCCGTCGTCGATCGTGCGCCGGGCCGTGCGCCGAACTGCGCCGTCGCCCGCACCGGTGTCCCGCTGGACCCGCGCCGGGCCGGGCCGCCGGCGCGGACCCCCGGCCGGGGCGCGGGCGCGTTGCGGGCGGCGAGCACCTGGCCGACGGCCTCCGGCAGCCCGGCCGCCTTCAGCGTCGGCCGGTAGCCGTTCTCCGCCCACGGCCTGCCGTGGTGCAGCCAGACGCTGCGGAGCCCGGTCAGTTCGGCCCCGGCGATGTCGGCGGGCGCGTGGTCCCCGATCATCCAGGTGTGCTCGGCCCAGTTCCCCTTCGGTGCGACGCCGCACCGCTGGGCGGCCAGCTCGAAGATCAGCGGGTCCGGCTTGACGCAGTCGGCCTCCTCCGAGATGACCCAGCCGTCGACCAGCGGCCCCAGCCCGGTCCGCCGGATCTTCTCCAGCTGCGGCCGGGTGCCCCCGTTGCTGACGATCCCGAGCGTCCACCCGGCCTCCCGCGCGGCGCGCAGCGCCTCGATGTGGCGGGGCGGGCAGTGGATGTGGGAGTTGATGCCGCGTCGGTAGTGGGCGAGCAGGAAGTCGGCGGAGACGTCCAGGCCGTAGCGGCGCCGGACCGCGGACAGTACGGTGCTGCGCGGCACGTAGCCGCCGCCGTCGAGGGTGACGAACCAGTCGAGGTCGCCGGGCGGGAGGTCGTGCTCGGACAGGAAGTCCTGCGCCCAGGCCCGGAAGGCGGCGTCCCGGGGGAGCAGCGTGTTGTCGAGGTCGAACAGGAGCAGGGGCATGCCGAGCATGGTGCCAGCGCCTGCGCCTATGCACCTGGCAAATGCCAGACCGCGTCGCGAAGCCGTACGAAGTGGCTGGATCGGGCTCCGGCAGCTGACGTACGGGTCCCGCGCGGACCGGGTGCGGGTGGGGCGCGGGCAGGCCGGCGGGGCCGTGCGGGACCTGCGGGGCGTGACGGTTCGCGACGTGTCGCAACGGATCGTCGCCGATCAATGACAGTCCGGTCACGGTGTCCCGGGGGCCTGTTGCGCCGCCCGGTCCGCTCAGTCAAGCTCCAGAGAACCTCCTTTCCGGAGGGGGCGCGATCGTCTGCGGACAGGGCGCACTGCCACGGCGGGCGCATCCTCCTTTCGCGGGAACAACGTCGCTCCGGGGCTTCGCCGCTGGGCTGGGCCCCCTGCCCGTCGTATTCTGAAAGGAACAGGTCACATACGGTGCTGCGCGGCGCAGACCGACGTCATCCCGTGGGCGGGCCTGCTGCCCGGGCAGCGTTGTCCTCTTCTGTCGGCCCCTCTCCCTCGAAGAGCCGTGAGCCATGGCTGGTTTTGAGTCTCCCCGACCGGTTGGACCGGACACGCCCCGCGGTGCGGGCGCAGCGACCGGGGGAGAAGTCGATCGCACGGACCCCGGCCCCCGGGGTCTCACCCGCGCCCTGCGGGGCTTCGGCCGCCGCGGCGACCTCGCCCGCCGTGACCGCCCGGGGCCCCGCCCGCGGCGCGGTGATTCCCCGGCCGACCCTGCGGGGCCTCCGGTGACGGGCCGGCTCGGCCCGGGCGCCGAGCGTCCGGAGGCGGCCCCGGGCGCGGCCGGTGCGTTCGACGGGTACCCCGAGCCGTCGGCGCAGGACACCCCGGCGCCGTCCCTCGACCCGACGTTCCAGCACGGTGTGGTGGTCGGGTTCGACGGCTCGCTGTCGAGCGAGCGCGCCCTCGCCTACGCGGTCGGCATGGCGCGCCGGTCGCAGTGCGGCCTGGTGATCGTGCACGTCGCCAACCGGCTGCCCGCCACGGTCTGGGCGGGCTGCGAGCCGCCCGTCTTCGTCGACCTCCCGGACCACCGGACCGAGGTCCTCGGCCTGGAGCTCGCCTGTGCGGACTTCCTCGCCGGGGTGCCGTGGATCCTGGTCGAGCGCGGCGGCGACATCTGCCACGAGATCGAGGAGGTCGGCCGCGAGTACGCCGCCGACGCGATCGTCGTCGGCACGACGCACGGCCTGCTCGGCAAGATCTTCGGATCGGTCTCCGGACGGCTGGCGCGGCGGGCCAACCGCCCGGTGATCGTGATCCCCTGAGGGTCCGTCCGGACGCTTCTCGCGTGGCCTCCTCCGTCGTGGCCCGTTCCTCGCGGTTCGTTCCTCCCGGCCCACTCCTCGACCCGGCGGGTTCGGCCCAGGACGCGACCGGCGCGGCCGTGACGGTCACGAACGTGCCGTCACGACCGCGCCGGTGAGGGCCGGTCGGTCACCACCGGTCGGTCACGAGGTGACGCCGAGCTCCCGGGCGATGAGCATGCGCTGGACCTCGGACGTGCCCTCCCCGATCTCCAGGATCTTGCTGTCGCGCCAGAAGCGGGCGACCGGGAACTCGTTCATGAAGCCGTACCCGCCGTGGATCTGGGTCGCCTCGCGGGCGTTGTCGACGGCGGCCTCGGACGAGTACAGCTTCGCGATCGCGGCCTCCTTCTTGAACGGTTCGCCGTGCAGCATCCGGGAAGCGGCGTCCCGCCAGGCCAGGCGGGAGGTGTGGGCGCGCAGCTCCATGTCGGCGAGCTTGAACTGGATGGCCTGGTTGGCGCCGATCGGCCGGCCGAAGGCCCGGCGCTCGCCGGCGTACTTGACGGACTCGTCGACGCAGCCCTGGGCCAGGCCGGTGGCCAGGGCCGCGATCGCGATGCGGCCCTCGTCGAGGATCCGCAGGAACTGGGCGTAGCCCCGGCCGCGCTCGCCCAGCAGGTTGGCCGCGGGAACGCGGCAGTCGGTGAAGGACAGTTCGCGGGTGTCGGACGCGTTCCACCCGACCTTCGAGTACTTCTTCGAGACCTGGAACCCCGGGGTCCCGGTGGGCACGATGATGGACGAGATCTCCCGCGTGGACGAGCGGAATTCGCCCTCTTCACTCGAACGAGCGATCGGTTCGGTGAGCGCGGTGACGGTGACCAGACCGGTGATGTCGGTGCCGGAGTTGGTGATGAAGCACTTGGTGCCGTTGATGACCCACTCGTCGGTGGTCTCGTCGTACCGCGCGGTGGTGCGGGTGGCCCCGGCGTCCGAGCCGCCCTCCGGCTCCGTGAGGCCGAAGGCGCCGAGGAGTTCGCCCGAGGTCAGCCGGGGCAGCCACTCGCGCTTCTGCTCCTCCGTGCCGAAGCGGTAGATCGGCATCGCGCCGAGCGAGACGGCGGCCTCCAGCGTGATCGCCACCGAGGAGTCGACGCGGGCGAGCTCCTCCAGGACGAGGCCGAGGGCGAAGTAGTCGCCGCCCATGCCGCCGTACTCCTCGGAGAAGGGCAGGCCGAAGAGCCCCATCCGGCCCATCTCGCGGACGATCTCGTAGGGGAACTCCTCGCGCTCGTAGAGGTCGCCGATCTTCGGCGCCACCACGTCCCGGGCGAACTCGGCGACGGTGCGCCGCAGTTCCTCGTACTCGCTGCTGAGTCGGTGGTCGAACATGGTGATCCTCCTGGTGCCCGGCCGAGTGGTCGCGGGCGGTGAGCGGGACGACCGGCGTCCGTCTGGCGGTCGGGCGGTCGCGCGATGTGGTTGGGGGCGGACGTGGTGCGTGGCGCCGGCCGGACCCGCGCGGAGCGCGGCCGGCGCCGGAGCGGGGCCGGTCAGCCCCGGGCGGCGCCGAGCAGCGCCTGGACGGTGCGGGAGGGGCTCGGGCGGCCGAGGCGCTCGGCCATCCAGCCGCTGGTGGCGACCAGGGCGCGCAGGTCCACGCCGGTGCGGATGCCGAGCCCGTGCAGCATCCAGACCAGGTCCTCGGTGGCGAGGTTGCCGGTGGCGCTCTTCGCGTACGGGCAGCCGCCCAGGCCGCCCGCCGAGGCGTCCACCGTGGTGACGCCCTCGCGCAGCGCCGCCAGGGTGTTGCTGAGCGCCTGGCCGTAGGTGTCGTGGAAGTGCACGGCGAGCCGCTCGGCCGGCACCCCGGCCCGGGCGAAGCCGGTCAGCAGGGCGCCCACCTGGCCCGGGGTGGCCACGCCGATGGTGTCGCCGAGGCTCAGTTCCGAGCAGCCCATCTCCAGTAGCTGAACGCCGTACCGGACCACCTGCGGGACGGGGACGGGCCCCTCCCACGGGTCGCCGAAGCACATCGAGAGGTAGCCGCGGACGGTGGCGCCGGCCTCGGTGGCCCGCGTCACGACCGGGCGGAACATCGCCATGGCCTCGTCCGCCGAACGGTTGAGGTTGCGGCGGGCGAAGGTCTCGGTGGCGCTGGCGAACACCGCGATGTGGTCGGCGTGGTGGGCGAGCGCGCGGTCCAGGCCGCGCTCGTTGGGCACCAGGACCGGCAGCCGCAGGCCGGGGTGACGGGCCGGCAGGTCGGCGAGCCGGGGCATCAGGTCCTCGGCGTCGGCCAGCTGCGGTACCCATTTCGGGTGAACGAAGCTGGTGGCCTCCACGGTGCGCAGGCCGGCGGCGGCGAGCCGGGCGATGAACTCGGCCTTCACCTCGACGGGCACCAGGGCGCCCTCGTTCTGCAGGCCGTCGCGCGGTCCGACCTCGTGGATCCGGACCTCCTCGGGCAGGCCGGGGGCGCGGACCGGGTCGGGCAGGCCCAGGTCGAGGGCGTCGGGCTCGTGCGCGGGGGCGGTCACGACCGCACCCCCGCGGGCTCGGCGGCGGCACCGTCGGCGGCGGCCTCCTCGGCCGGGGTGACCACGACGAGCAGGTCCTCCATCGCGACGGTGGCGCCGGCGGTGGCCCGCAGTTCGGCCACCACGCCGTCGTGCGGTGCGGCGATCACGTGTTCCATCTTCATGGCCTCCAGCACGAGCAGGGGCTGGCCCTTGCGGACCGTCTCGCCCGCCGTGGTCTTGACGACGGTGACGGTGCCGGGCATCGGGGCGGTCAGGGCGCCGTGGTGCGCACCGGCCCCGCCGGCCCGCTCGACGGCCGGGTCGTAGGCGTGCAGCGGCCAGGCGTCGCCCTCGATGCCGAGCCAGGTCACCGGGCCGGCGGCGAGCCCGGGGCCGGCGTCGGTGGCCAGCGAGAACGTGGTCTGCAGGCCGTCGACGGTCAGGTGCAGCCGGTCGCCGGCCAGGGCGGCGCGGGCGCGGTGCACCGGCCCGTCGCCGAGCCGGAGTTCGACCTCGCGGACGAGCCCGGCGGGATTGTCGGTGGTGTCGGCTACGTTGCCGGAAGTGATCGGGCGGACGCGCACCGCGACGGGATCCTGGCCGGGGGCGCGGAGTCGGTGCGTGGTCCAGGCGGGCGTGCCGCTCAGGCGCCAGCCGGAGGGGAGGGAGAACGGGTCGGTCCAGCTGCCGGGGCCGGCGGCCGGGGTGAGTTCCAGGTGCCGTGCCAGCGCGGCCGCGTAGTAGAGGAGGTGGGCGGGCGACGGCGGTTCGGCCGCTGCGGTGCCGGTCCCGTCCGCGGGGTGGGCGGGCGCCGCGGTCCCGGCCGGGGCGGTCGCGTTGACGGGGGAGTACGGCGCGGTGAGCAGGGCCGGCTGCTGCTGGGCGGTCTGCTCCACCAGGCCGGTGTCCAGGCGTCCGGCGGCGACCTCGGGGTGTGCGAGGAGCCGGCGCAGGAAGCCGGTGTTGGTGGTGACGCCCAGGATACGGGTGTCGGCCAGCGCGGCGCGGAGCCGGCGCAGCGCGGTCGCGCGGTCGGGCCCGTACGCGATGACCTTGGCGAGCATGGGGTCGTAGGCGCTGGTGACGACGGTTCCGGGGGCGACCCCGGAGTCGACGCGGATGCCCTCGCCCCGGGGCTCGTCCAGGGTGAGGATGCGGCCGCCGGTGGGCAGGAAGTCCCGTTCCGGGTCCTCGGCGCAGATGCGGGCCTCGATGGCGTGGCCCAGGAAGGAGACGTCGGACTGGGTGAAGGCGAGCGGTTCGCCGGCGGCGACGCGCAGCTGCCACTCGACCAGGTCGAGCCGGGCCGAGTCGGCGCCGACGGCGACGGCCAGCTCGGTGACGGGGTGTTCCACCTGGAGACGGGTGTTCATCTCCATGAAGAAGAAGTCGCGCACACCCTCGGAGGCGGAGACGGGCGCGTCCGGGTCGATGCCGGGGACGATGAACTCCACGGTGCCGGCCCCGGTGTAGCCGCAGGACTCCGCGGCGCGGACGGCTGCGGCGCCCATCGCATCGCGGGTCTCGGCATTGAGGAGAACGGAGGGAGCCTCTTCGATCAGCTTCTGGTGGCGGCGCTGCAGGCTGCACTCGCGCTCGCCGAGGTGGACCGTGGTGCCGTGGGCGTCGGCCAGCACCTGCACCTCGATGTGGCGCGGCCGGTCGATCCAGCGCTCCAGCAACAGGGTGTCGTCGCCGAAGGCGGTGCGGGCGACCCGGCGGGCGGCGGCGATCTCGGTGGGCAGGTCGGCCCGGTCCCGTACGAGGCGCATGCCCTTGCCGCCGCCACCGGCGGACGGCTTGAGCAGCACGGGGTAGCCGATCTCGTCGGCGGCGGCGACGAGATCGTCGTCGGTCGGCGCGGTGGCCTGGCTGCCGGGGACCACCGGGACGCCGGCGGCCCGGACGGCCTCCTTGGCGTTGATCTTGTCGCCCATCAGCTCGACCGCGCCGGGGGGCGGCCCGATGAAGACGAGGCCCGCGTCGGCGCAGGCGCGGGCGAAGCCGGCGTTCTCGGCGAGGAAGCCGTAGCCGGGGTGGACGGCCTGGGCGCCGGTGCGGCGGGCGGCGGCCAGGATCTGGTCGGTCCGCAGGTAGGTCTCGGCCGCCGAGCTGTCGCTGCGGTCGGCAGGGCCGAGCCGCACCGCGACGTCCGCCTCGCGGACGTGCGGAGCGTCGGCGTCCGCGTCGCTGAACACGGCGACCGAGCGGACGCCGAGCCGCCGCAGGGTGCGGATCACCCGGAGGGCGATCTCGCCGCGGTTGGCGACCAGAACTGTGTCGAACATGGGAGGCGTTCCTCCGGGTCGAGGGGAGCCGTACGAAGGAGGTGGCGGTGGGCGGTCGGGCGCCGGTCCGGAGTCGGACCGGCGCCGCGGACGTCACACCCGGGAACGGTCGTCACACCCGGAAGGGAAGGGGGTCACGAACGCCGGGGTGTCCCGCCGGGGTCACATGCGGAAGACGCCGTACGGGGCGGGCGGTGCCAGCGGGGCGTTGGCGCAGGCGGTGAGCGCGAGGCCGACGGCGGTGCGGGTGTCCATCGGGTCGATCACGCCGTCGTCCCAGAGCCGGGCGGAGGCGTAGTAGGCGTTGCCTTGGCGCTCGTACTGCTCGCGGACGGGGCGCTTGAACTCCTCCTCCGCCTCGGTGGGCCACTGCTCGCCGTGCGCCTCCAGCTGGTCGCGGCGGACGGTGGCGAGGACGGAGGCCGCCTGCTCGCCGCCCATCACGGAGATCTTGGCGCCCGGCCACATCCACAGGAAGCGCGGCGAGTAGGCCCGGCCGCACATCGAGTAGTTGCCGGCTCCGTACGAGCCGCCGATCACCACGGTCAGCTTCGGGACGCGGGTGCAGGCGACGGCGTTGACCATCTTGGCGCCGTGCTTGGCGATGCCGCCCGCCTCGTACTGCCGGCCGACCATGAAGCCGGTGATGTTCTGCAGGAAGAGGAGGGGGATGCCGCGCTGGTCGCACAGCTCGATGAAGTGGGCGCCCTTGACGGCCGACTCGGAGAACAGCACGCCGTTGTTGGCGACGATGCCGACCGGGTGGCCGTGGATCCGGGCGAAGCCGGTGACCAGGGTCGCGCCGTACTCGGCCTTGAACTCGGCGAAGCGGCTGCCGTCCACCAGGCGGGCGATCACCTCGCGCACGTCGTAGGGCGTGCGCGGGTCGACCGGGACGGCCCCGTACAGGCCCGCCGGGTCCACGGCCGGCGGCTCGACCGGAGCGAGCGGCCAGGGCTTCTCCGCCCGCGGGCCGAGCCCGGCGACGATCGTGCGGACGATGGAGAGGGCGTGCGCGTCGTCCTCGGCCAGGTGGTCCGTCACGCCCGAGGTGCGGGAGTGCAGGTCTCCGCCGCCCAGCTCCTCGGCGGTGACCACCTCGCCGGTGGCGGCCTTCACCAGCGGCGGCCCGCCCAGGAAGATCGTGCCCTGGTTGCGGACGATCACGGCCTGGTCGCTCATCGCCGGGACGTACGCGCCGCCGGCCGTGCAGGAGCCGAGCACGGCCGCGATCTGCGGGATGCCCGCGGCGGAGAGCCTGGCCTGGTTGTAGAAGATCCGGCCGAAGTGGTCGCGGTCCGGGAAGACCTCGTCCTGCATCGGCAGGAAGGCGCCGCCGGAGTCCACCAGGTAGACGCAGGGCAGCCGGTTCTCCAGCGCGACCTCCTGGGCGCGCAGGTGCTTCTTCACCGTCATCGGGTAGTAGGTGCCGCCCTTGACGGTGGCGTCGTTGGCGACCACCACCACCTCGCGCCCGGCGACCCGGCCGATGCCGGCGATCACCCCGGCCGCGGGCGCCGCGCCGTCGTACATCCCGTCGGCGGCCAGCGGGGCCAGCTCCAGGAAGGGCGAGGCCGGGTCGAGCAGGGTGTCCACCCGGTCGCGGGGGAGGAGTTTGCCGCGCGCGGTGTGCCGGGCGCGGGCCTTGGCACCGCCGCCCAGGGCGGCCGCGTCGAGCTTCGCGCGCAGCTCGGCGACCAGGGCCAGGTGCGCCTCGGTGTTGGCGCGGTAGGCCGCGGAGCCCGGGTCGACGGAGGTGCCGAGCCGGGGAGCCGGTGCGGCGGCTCCGGGCGGTACGGCGGTCGGCGCCGCCGACGTGCCGTTCGCTGCACTGATCTGGAGGCCGGTGGGTACGCCGGCGGTTGAGACGACCATTTCCAAGAGCTCCCTTGCCCTCGGCACCAGGCGGGCGCCAGGTGCGCCCATGGAAATCCACGTTAATTAACGTTAACTTACGCCGCCCAGGTTAACGACGGATAACCCGACTGTCTACGATGGACGGCATGCCGAACGTCCCCGCAGCCTCCGCGCTCCCACGCCGCGACCAGATCCGCCGGGAGGCCGCGCGCCTGTTCGCCGCCCGGGGCTTCCTGGGCGTGGGCGTGGACGAGATCGGCAAGGCCGTCGGGATCAGCGGCCCCGGCCTGTACCGCCACTTCGCCGGCAAGGACGCGATGCTCGCCGACCTGCTGATCGGCATCAGCGAGCGCCTGCTGGAGGAGGGGCGCCGCCGGGCGGGCGGCGGCGACGGTCCGGCCGCCGCGCTGGACGCGCTGATCGGCGGCCACGTCGAATTCGCCCTGGACGACCGCGACCTGATCACCCTGCACGACCGTGAGCTGCTGAACCTCAAGGAGGAGGACCGCCGCACCGTCCGCCGCCTCCAGCGCGGCTACGTCGAACTCTGGGTGGACGTGGTCCGGCAGGCCTACCCGCCACTGGCCGACCCCGCCGCCGAGCCGGTGGCGCGGGCCGCCGTGCACGCCGTCTTCGGCCTGATCAACTCCACTCCGCACAGCCTCGGCTCGAACCCCGGCCAGGGCGAGCGCTCCGGCCAGGGCGAGCGTTCCACTCAGGGCGAGCGTTCCACTCAGGGCGAGCGTTCCGGTCTTCAGCGGGACGGCATGGCCGCCCTGCTGCACACGCTCGCCCACGGCGCGTTCGCCGCTGCCGCCGACGCGGCGGTCGCGAGCCCGGGGTCCGTGGGTTCGTCGATCGCGGGTTCCGCGGCCGCGGGCTCCGCGACCGTGACCGACTGAGTCCGGCCGGGCTCCGCACGTCCCGCACGTCCCGTCCTTCCCGCGCCCTTCCCGCCCTGCCCGTCCGCCCTTCCCGCCCGCCGGGCCCCGGGCCTGTTCCGCGCACTCCGTGCCGGCGGCCAAGCCCTAGGCCCAAAGGAGGGCGCCTGCCCGTCCCCGGCCGCTGGGCGTTCGGCGGATCGTCGGCGACGCTGGAGGCACACGGCGCTCGACCGGGGCGACGGGGTCGACGGGCCGACGGGGCCGACGGGGCCGCGCGGATGTTCGAGCGGGAATCTCCGCAGGCCGCGGGATGTTGCCCAGTCCGCCGGACCGGACGATCCGGGCCGCCCCGGCCCGCCCCGAACCCACCCGGGTCGGAAACGCCGTGGCGGCCACTCGACGAAATGGTTAGCATCCCTAAATATGCCTGAGACTCACGGATCCACGGTGGAGCAATCCCCGAGCGGCCCACCGGCCCCCGGCCCGACGATGCCGGAGGTCTCCGCCAACGAGCCCGCCGCCGGGGCGGACGCCACCGACGCGCGCACCGAGCCCGCCGGCTGGCTGCGCCGCCTGGTCGGGTACAGCTGGCGGTCCCGCCGCAGCCTGCTGCTCGCCTTCGGGGCCTCGCTGCTCGGCATGGCCGTCACCGCGCTGGTGCCGCTGGTCACCAAGCTGATCATCGACGACGTCATCGTCGCCCACACCCGTTCGCTGGCCCCCTGGGCGGTGGTGCTGCTGCTGGCCGCCGTGGTGGTCTTCGGGTGCACCCAGGTCCGCCGCTACTACGGCGGCCGGCTCGCCCTCGACGTCCAGCACGACCTGCGCAGTGACCTGTTCCGCTCGCTCGGCCGACTCGACGGCCACCGCCAGGACCGGCTGGACACCGGCCAGGTGGTCGGGCGTGCGACCTCCGACCTCCAGCTGGTCAACGGCCTGCTCTCGATGGTGCCGATGATGACCGGCTACCTGCTGATGTTCGCCATGTCGCTGGTCGTGATGGTCTGGCTGTCCCCGCCGCTCACCCTGGTCGCCCTGGTCATGGCGCCCGCGCTGTGGTGGGTCTCCGCGTTCAGCCGCAAGCGCCTGTTCCCCTCCACCTGGGCCGCCCAGCAGGAGGCGGCCGCCGTCGCGGGCGTGGTGGACGGCGCGATCGGCGGCGTTCGGGTGGTCAAGGGCTTCGGCCAGGAGGCCCAGGAGCTGGACAAGCTGGAGCAGGCCTCCCACAACCTGTTCGCGGCCCGGCTGCGTTCGATCCGGCTCAACGCGCGCTACAACCCGGCGATGCAGGCCGTTCCGGCCCTCGCCCAGGTCGCCGTCCTGGCCTTCGGCGGCTGGCTGGCGGTGGAGGGCCAGGTTTCGCTCGGGACCTTCGTCGCCTTCTCGACCTACGTCGCGCAGATGACCGGCCCGGTGCGGATGCTGACCATGATCATCACGGTCGGCCAGCAGGCCCGGGCGGGCGTGGAACGCGTCCTGCAGCTGATCGACGAGCGCCCGCTGGTCCAGGAACGCCCGGACGCGCTGACCCTGGACTTCACGCGGGACGCCACTGCGCCGGACGGCCCCGGACAGGACACCACCCCCGGGGGCGCCGCCCCGCACGGCACCGCCGTCGGCCCCCGGAACCCCGACGTCGCCCTGGAGTTCGACCAGGTCGAGTTCCGCTACGACCCCGAGCACCCCGTCCCCGTCCTGCACGGCCTCAGCCTGCGGCTGGCCCCCGGCGAGACCCTCGCCGTGGTCGGTGCCTCCGGCTCCGGCAAGTCGACGGTGGCCCAGCTGGTGCCGCGCTTCTACGACCCGGCCGCCGGCAGCGTCCGGCTCTACGGCCACGACCTGCGCGACCTCACCCTGGACTCGGTCCGCGCCACCGTCGGCATCGTCCCCGAGGAGAGCTTCCTCTTCTCCGAGTCGGTCCGCACCAACATCGCCTACGGCCGTCCGGACGCCACGGACGAGCAGGTCGTCGCCGCCGCGCGCGCCGCCCAGGCCGACGAGTTCGTCCGCGCGCTCCCGGACGGGTACGAGACCAAGGTCGGCGAGCAGGGCCTGACCCTCTCCGGCGGCCAGCGCCAGCGGATCGCCCTGGCCCGGGCGATCCTCACCGACCCCCGGATCCTGCTGCTGGACGACGCCACCTCGGCGGTGGACCCGCAGGTCGAGGCGGAGATCCACGACGCGCTGCGCTCGGTGATGACCGGCCGCACCACGCTGCTGATCGCCCACCGGCGCTCGACCCTCCAGCTCGCCGACCGGATCGCCGTCCTGGACCACGGCCGGCTGCTGGACATCGGGACGCACGAGGAACTCGACGCCCGATGTCCCCGGTACCGGGCCCTGATCACCGACCCCGAGGCGGGCCGCACCGCCGAGCCCGCCTCCTCCGCGACGCCGACCGGCACCCCGGTCGCGGCGCCCGCCACAGCCGCGGCCACAGCCCCGGCCGCAGCACCGACCGCAGCACCAACGGCAGCCCCGGCCGAACCGCAGGCCTCCCCGGCCACCGGGCAGACAGCCACCCCGGACCCGAACGCCCCCGGCCTCCCCGCGCCCGCCCTGGCCACCCCGGCCCTGGCCAAGGCCGCCCGCACCGCCGACGCCGACCTGCTCGCCCAGGTCGCGTCCCTGCCGCCTGCCACCGACACCCCGGCCGTCCCGCGCGCCGAGGCCGAGGCCGGCGACCCCGACTTCGCCCTGAGCCGCCTGCTGCGCCCCTTCCGGGTCCCGCTGCTGATCGCCCTCCTGCTGGTCGCCCTGGACGCGGCGGCCGGCCTGGTCCTGCCGGTGCTGATCCGGCACGGCATCGACGAGGGCGTCCGCAAGGGCCTGATGTCCGGCGTCGCGGTGGCCTCGCTCACCGCGCTGGTCGTGGTGCTGCTGGACTGGGTGGTGCAGGGCGCCGAGAACCGGATCAGCGGACGCACCGGCGAGCGGGTCCTCTACACGCTCCGGCTCAAGATCTTCGCCCACCTCAACCGGCTCGGCCTGGACTACTACGAGCGCGAGCTGACCGGGCGGATCATGACCCGGATGACCACCGACCTGGACTCGCTGACGTCCTTCCTGCAGACCGGCATGGTCACCGCCGTGGTCAGCCTGCTGACCTTCGCCGGGATCTTCGCGGCCCTGCTGATCATCGACGCCGGCCTGGCCCTGGTGGTCTTCGCCGTGCTGCCGCTGCTGGTGATCGCGACCCTGGTGTTCCGCAGGAAGTCCAAGGACCAGTACGAGCGCTCCCGCGACCTGATCAGCACCGTCAACGCCGACCTGCAGGAGAACGTGGCCGGCATGCGGATCGTCCAGGCCTTCCGCCGCCTGGACACCAACACCGACCGCTTCGTGGCCCGCGGCGTCGCCTACCGCGAGGCCCGGGTCCGCGCGCAGCTGTACATCTCGCTGTACTTCCCGTTCGTCCAGTTCCTCTCCAGCGTGGCCGCCGCGCTGGTGCTGATCGTCGGCGCCGCCCGGGTCGACGCCGGGACGCTGACGGTCGGCGCGCTGGTCGCCTACCTGCTCTACATCGACCTGTTCTTCGCGCCGGTCAACCAGCTGTCCCAGGTCTTCGACGGCTACCAGCAGGCCTCGGTGGGCCTCGGCCGGATCCGCGAGCTGCTGCGCACCCCGACCACGACGGCCGCGGCGGCCGACCCGGTCCCGGTGCCCAAGGGGCTGCGCGGCGAGATCGACTTCGAGGGGGTCGGCTTCGCCTACAACGGTGGCGCGGACGGCGCCCCGACCGTGCTGACCGACGTGAACCTGCACATCCCGGCCGGGCAGACGGTGGCGCTGGTCGGCGAGACCGGCGCCGGGAAGTCGACGCTGGTGAAGCTGGTCGCCCGGTTCTACGACGCGACCGAGGGCACCGTCCGGGTGGACGGGGTCGACCTCACCCGCTACGACCTGGCGCAGTACCGCCACCGCCTGGGCGTGGTGCCGCAGGAGGCCTACCTGTTCGCGGGCACGGTCCGCGAGGCGATCGCGTACGGGCGTCCGGGCGCCTCGGCGGCGGAGGTGGAGGCGGCGGCCCGGGCGGTCGGCGCGCACGACATGATCGTCCGGCTGTCGGGCGGCTACGACCACGAGGTGGCCGGCCGCGGCCGCAACCTCTCGGCGGGCCAGCGCCAGCTGATCGCCCTGGCCCGGGCCGAACTGGTCGACCCGGACGTGCTGCTGCTCGACGAGGCCACCGCGGCGCTCGACCTGGCCACCGAGGCGGCGGTCAACCACGCCGCGGACCGGCTCAGCGGCGGTCGCACCACCCTGGTCATCGCCCACCGCCTGACCACCGCCGAACGCGCCGACCGGGTGATCGTGCTGGACCACGGCCGGGTGGTCGAGGACGGCACCCACACCGAACTGCTCGCCCGGGGCGGCACGTACGCCCGGCTCTGGCAGGCGTTCATCGCGGACGGCCACCCGGCGGCCGAGACCGTCCCCGCCGGGTAGCGCGTGGCCGACCCGTCCCGGCGCGCGGTCGAACCGTCCCGGCAGGTAGCCGCGCCGGCGGGCAGCCGGGCCGGGTGGGCGGCCCGTCCGGGAGCTCCGCGCCGCTTCCGGGGACGCCCCGTTCGGAAGCCGCCCGGCGGCCCGTCCCGCGACGGGCCGTCAGACGGTGATGAGCGAGGTCAGCAGCCCCGACGGGTCGATCCCGCGCGGCAGCTCGCTCACCTGTCCGTCGCCCACCTCGACCACCCGCCAGCCGGAGCCGTCGGCCCGGCTGGCGAGGTCGGTGGTGACGAAGCGGCAGCCGAGCGCCCGGACCAGCGCCCGGACCTCGGTGAGGTCGGGCTCGACGCTCCGGTGCGGGGCGTCCGGGTGCGGTCCGACCAGGACCGGCCGGCCGTCCAGCCACCACACCCGGGCCTCCACGGCCCGCTCGCCCGCACCCGGCCCGGCGTTCCCGCCGTTCCCGGTGCGCTCCGCGCTGCCACGGGTGCCCTCCACGCCGCCGTCGACGCGTTCGAACTCCTCGAACCGCCGCAGCACCACCCCGCCGGCCAGGAACTCGCCCTGCAGCTCGACGAACCGCTCCACCACCCGTCCGACGGCCGCCAGGTCGGCCAACTCGGCTACGTAGCAGGCCTCGTGCCACTCGTGCTTGCGTGACTTCACGTAGTCCTTGACGATCGCCGGGCCGCTCCCGCCGAGCCGGGCCGCGGCCGCCGCCAGTTCCTCCGGCCCGGGCGCCACCGGTCCGTCGGACGGGATCCACACGCTGTCCGGCGTCGCCCCCTCGAACACGCCGTACCAGCCCGGCAGTTCGTGCGCCGCCGCGTAACCGGGCGCGCTGGTCAGCAGGTTGCCGCCGCGCGCGGTGAGCGCGGCCGCGAAGTCCGCGTAGCGGGCGGAGGGGAGCATCCAGCCCCGGTACCAGAGCGGGCCGCTGTCCCGCGGCACCCACCGGACCGCCTCCCCGGCCCGTCCGGCGAGCAGCGCGTCGTGGTCGACCAGGTGGTGCTCCCCGCCCGACTCCCGCAGCAGCCGGGCCTCCCAGGCGAAGTGCGGATCGGGCCGGCGCGGGTTGAGCGGATCGGCGGGGAGGATGATCGCTGGTACGGACATGGCCGTCAGGGTACGGCGGGCGGGCGGACGGGTCCGGCGCCCGCGCCGGGCGGCGCGGAACGCCCGGTCGCCGGACCGGACGGACGAATCCGCTCGACGCCCCCGACGGCCGCTGCGAGAGTGATCCGATGCGAAATCCGATGCGCGGTCTGCTGAGCCCCCGCAAACGCGTGCCCCGCCAGGCCGCCCGTACGGTCGTCCTGGACGGGGACGGCTCGGTGTTCCTGTTCCGTTCGAAGAACGACGAGGTCGGCGTCCACTGGACCCCGCCGGGCGGAGGCCTGGAGGCGGGCGAGTCCCCGTGGGAAGGCGCGCGGCGCGAACTGTGGGAGGAGACCGGCTGGACCGACCTCGAACCCGGCCCGCTGCTCTGCACCTGGGAACACGACTTCACCTGGCACGGCACCCCGGTCCGCCAGCACGAGCACGTCTACCTCACCGGCGGACCGCACCGCGGCCCGGTCGGCGACGTCAGCGCCGTGCACGCCGTCGACCGGATCCTCGACTGGCGCTGGTGGACCCCGGCCGACCTCGCCGACGAGAACGCCGACGCGCTCTGGCCGCCCCGGCTTCCGGAACTGCTGGACGCCGTCCGCTCCGGCTGGGCAGCGGACGGGAACCCTCCCGTACCCGTCGACCTCGGGTACGTCCCGAACGCCCCGGTGGTCCGCTGACCTCCGGCGGCGGGCACCGGCCGGGCCCGAGACGGGCCCGGTCCGCCGCCGTGCCCGGGCCCGAGACGTGCCCGCCGACCGTACCGGGACCGGACGAGGCCGGGCCGGACCGGGCCGGACAGAGCCTAGGGCCGCCCGCCGCGTCGACCCCGTGCGGCCGGGCAGGGCTCCCAGCCGTGCAGTTCCAGCTCCCGGTCGTGCAGCGCGCCGGGGTTCATCAGCACCGTCAGCCGGGTGCCGGCGAGCTGCTCGATGCCGAGCCCGGTCGCGGAGATCAGCTGTTCGGTCGACACCGAGACGGCGATGGCGGGGCGCCAGGAGGGCAGCACCACCAGGCTGGTGCCGCGACCGACCCGGATCGGCTCGGCCACCACCCGGACCGGCATCCGCTCCCCCGGCCGGCCGACGGCCTCGGGCTGGCCGGGGCTGCCGCCGATCAGGATGCCGAGCGGCGGTTCGGCGTGCGGGGCGTCGGCGTGCGGGGCGTCGGCGCCCAGGGCGGTCGCGTCCCCGGCGCCGAACGGAGCCCGGTCCGCCGCCGTGCCCGCCGCTCCGACGGGTTGACCCGTCCACGGGGAGGCCGCACGCAGGGGCGCCCCGGCCGGGCCGGTCGCGGCCGTCTCCCGTGCGGTCGCCCCCTGCCCGTCCGGGGCGGTCAGCGGGTGCATCCGCCGCAGCCGGCGCGAGGGCGACGGCCGCCGGTACGCCGGGGGCCACAGGTCATCGCGCGCCGGACGCTGCGCCGACGCGGCGAGACCGTCCTCCGGCCCGGACGGCTGCGCGGAGACCGACGGGAACCGGACGAACCCGACCTCGCCCGTGGTCCCGAGTCCGCCCACGGCCCGGATCTCCGGCTCCGCGCCGTCCACTGCCCCGGTCGCGGTCGCGGTCGCGGTCGCGGTCGCGGTGACGGTTCCGGTCTCGGGGTCGTGAACGGGGGCGGCCGCGGGTGTGGGCGCGGCGGTCCGGCCTCCGGTCGCCTCGCCGAGCAGCACCCGAACCTCGGCTACCGGTCGACGGCACGCCGCCGCCAGCTCGGCGATCGAACGGCCCTGGGCGCGTGCGGCCCGCAGCCGCTCGGCGAACGCCGAGCGCAGGCGTGCCGCGGTCGGATCGCCGTCCGTGGGCGTGGGGGCCGTCGTGGTGGCCTTCGCCGGAACGGCGGGCAGGTACGCGTCGTCCCGGCTGCGCGGCCGGGGCACCGAGTCGAGGCGGTAGGCGGAGCCCTGACGGACCGCCCCCTCGGAGGGTCCGGCGGTGACTGCGCCGCCCTCGGTGACGGTCGCGATCGAGCACGTCGGACCGGTCGCGGCGGCCGCTCCGGGCACGGCGGCCGGGGGTGAGGACCCGGCGTCGTCCCCGGGCGGGCCGGGCAGGGACGGGTCGGTTGCGGTGGGGTGGAGCGAGGTCATCGGCGGGCCCTTCGGGGGACGGTCCCGACGATCCTCCCGCACGGCGCGACCAGCTCCAAGCGCCGGACCCGGCGGTGGGCGGGAGAGGCCCGCGGAGATCACCGGGAGACCGTCCGCGGACCACTGCGGGACCGCCGAAGCGTCGCGGCCCGTCTTCCGCCCCCTGCCGGCGGCGCCCGGTCAGTTCGCGGGTGCGACGAACCCCTTGAGGTCGGAGAGCACCGCGTTCGCCGCCATGACGCCGAGCCCGAGGAACCAGGTCTCGTCCGAAACCGGCCGGGCCTGACCGGACTTGACCGCTCCGAGGGTCTTCCAGAGCGCCCCGCCCAGCACCGCGTCCTGGTTGGTCGAGCCGGGGCTGCCGTACACGCCGTAGAAGACCCAGTCGGCGTCGGCCTTGTCGATCTGCTCCGGGCTGACCTCCACCGCGAGCTCCTTGACCTGTTCGATCGTGGGCTGCGGCAGCGGTACGTCGGTGAGGATGGTGCCGATGAAGGAGAGTTCGGCGTAGAGCCGGGTGCGGTCCGGCATGAAGCGCAGCGGCGTGATGGTGGGCCGCTTGTCGCCGAGCGCGGCGCCGATCGCGGTGGCCGCCGCCCGGTACGCGTCGAGCTGCGCCCGGGCCTCGGTCTCCAGGCCGAACGGGCTCGCGTTGAGCAGGAAGTTCTCCTTCCAGGGGTAGCCGGGGCGCAGCGAGAAGACGGTCGGCGCGATCTTGGACAGCTGCGCGTACTGGTCCTGGGCGCGCAGTCGGCTGCCGAGGATCAGGTCCGGCTTGAGCGCCGCGATCGCCTCCAGGTTGAGGCTGTTGATGGTGCCGACGGCGGCCGGGGTGCCGGCCTTGTCCTTGAGGTAGGAGGGCATGGACTTGGAACCGTCGGTGTGGACGACGCCGACCGGCCGGATGCCGAGCGAGACGACGTTGTCGAGTTCGCCGGTGTCCAGCACCACGACCCGGGTGGGCCTCGCCGGGATGACGGTCTCGCCCATCGCGTGCCTGACGGTGCGCGGGTAGACGCCGGGGGCGGCGTCGGTGCCGAAAGCCTTCATCTTCTCGATCACCGTGGCGTAGTCGTCGCCGCCCTGCTTGACCGACTTCTGGTCGGGCGTGGACCCGCCACTCGCAGCCGAGCCGCCGGAGCCGCCCGATCCGCCCGAACCGCCCGATCCGCCCGAACCGCCCGCTCCGCCGCAGGCGGTGAGCAGGCCGCCGAGGCCGAGCACCGCTCCGCCGGCGATCCCTGCGGTGAGGAACCTGCGACGGCTGGGGCTGCGGGGGGCGAGGGCCAGGCCGTCGGGGGTGGGGGCCACGCGACGCTCCTTCACGGTCGAGTCGGATCGAAGTTAGGTGAGGCAAACCTATCTTGCCGTCGATCGGGCGCTCCCGTCGGGGGAGTCCAGGAGAGGGCCCAGGGGGGGCTCAGGGGAAAGCAAAGGTCATCGGCAGTGCATAAAATCACCAAGAGTTGGTCTATTCAACATTCCGTGTCCGCACTTAGAGTGCGCTGGTGTTTGATCAGCAGCTCTCAGAGCACACGAGCAGCGGCCGGGCAATGGCGCCCGGAGCTCCGCAGGGTGCCCCGGTCAGTGGCACCAGTGGTGGAGTCCCCGACCCGGGGACGGCCGGGGGAGCGGGGGACAAGGGCCTACGGGGCGGTTCCGTGGGCCTGCTGGGCAGTGCGGTGCTGGGCGTCTCGACCGTCGCCCCGGTCTACTGCCTGACCGCGACGCTCGGTCCGACCGTCACCGCGGTCGGCGTCCGGATGCCCGCGGTGTTCCTGGCGGGCTTCCTGCCGATGCTGCTCGTCGCGTTCGCCTACAAGGAGCTGAACAAGGACTTCCCGGACTGCGGAACGTCCTTCACCTGGACGGTCAAGGCCTTCGGCCCCCGGGTCGGCTGGATGGCCGGCTGGGGACTGACCGTCGCGACCATCATCGTGCTCTCCAACCTGGCCGGGGTGGCGACCGACTTCCTCTACCTGATGCTCGGCGAGATGACCGGCAGCGACCGGGTCGCCGGCCTCGACGGGAACCAGGCCGTCCACTTGCTGACCGTGGTCCTGCTGATCGCCGGCGCCACCGCGATGAGCTACCGGGGGATGACCGCCACCAAGTGGTTCCAGTACGGCCTGGTGGGACTCCAGCTGGCCGTGCTGCTGCTCTTCTCGGGGATCGCCGTCGGCAAGGCCACCGCCGGCGACCTGCCCGATTCGATCGGCTTCTCCTTCTCCTGGCTCGACCCGTTCCAGGTCGGCTCGTTCAGCGCGTTCACGGCCGGGCTGTCGCTGTCGATCTTCATGTACTGGGGCTGGGACACCTGCCTGACCATGAACGAGGAGACCCTCGGCAGTGCCAAGACCCCCGGCCGGGCCGCGATGGTCACCATGGTCGCCCTGGTCGGCTCGTACCTGCTGGTCGCGATCGCCGCCCAGATGTTCGCGGGCGTCGGCACCACCGGCAACGGCCTCGGCAACCCGGGGACCGCCGACAACGTCTTCGCCGCGCTCGCCCGTCCGGTGCTCGGATCGCCGTGGAGCATCCTGCTCTTCCTGGCCGTGGTGGCCAGCGCGGCCGCCAGCCTGCAGACCACCTTCATCCCGGTGGCCCGGACCCTGCTCGCGATGAGCGCCTACCGCGCCGTGCCGCCGCGCTTCGGCGCCGTCCACCCGCGCTTCCGCACCCCCGGCTACGCCACCGTCGCGGCCGGCGTCGCCACCGCCGTCTTCTACGTCGGCATGAGCCTGATCAGCGAGAACGTCGTCCAGGACACCATCCTGGCGCTCGGCCTGATGATCTGCTTCTACTACGCGCTGACCGCCTTCGCCTGCGTCTGGTACTTCCGCCGCTCGCTGCGCACCGGCCTGCGCGACCTGGTGCTCAAGGGCATCGCCCCGTTCCTGGGCGGCGTGCTGCTCAGCGGGGTCTTCCTGCAGACCCTCACCGACGCCTGGGCCCCCGACTACGGCAGCGGCGCCGTCCTCGGCATCGGCTCGGTGTTCGTCATCGGCGTCGGCATCCTGCTGCTCGGCGCCGTGCTGATGACCTGCTACGCCCTGGTGCGGCCGGAGTTCTTCCGGGGCGAGACGCTGCGCAAGGAAACCCCCGCGCTGGTGGCGGACTGACGCTACGCTTGGGCCCATGAAGCGCTTCGTGGGCCTGAACTGGTGGCCGTCCTAGGACGGCCACCAGCACTCGCCTGACCAGGGCCGTCCGGGATGGACGGCCCTGTTGTGTTTCCCGCTCCCGCGGGACGGGCCCTCGCCCGGACGGCCGCCACCACCGCCGTACCGAGGAGAAACCCGTGACCGCCGAGACCGTCGCCACCGCCACCGCCATTGCCACCGACCTTGCTGCCGCGGCCACCACCGGCCCCGCGTCCGCCACCACCGGTCCCGCGTCCGCGCCCGACCTCATCGACGACCCGACCGCCCACCGCGTCCTCACCGGGGACCGCCCCACCGGCCCGCTCCACCTCGGCCACTACTTCGGGACCCTGCGCAACCGCGTCCGGCTGCAGGACCAGGGCGTCGGGATGTTCGTCGTGGTCGCCGACTACCAGGTCATCACCGACCGCGACATCGCCGACCGGCTCGCCGAGCACACCGAGGGCCTCGTCCTCGACTACCTCGCAGCCGGTCTCGACCCCGAACGGGCCACGATCTTCGCGCACAGCGCCGTCCCCGCCCTCAACCAACTGCTGCTGCCCCTCCTCAGCCTGGTCAGCGTCGCCGAGCTGAACCGCAACCCCACCGTCAAGGACGAGATCGCGCACTCCCGCCAGTCCGCCGTCAACGGGCTGATGTTCACCTACCCCGTCCACCAGGCCGCCGACATCCTCTTCTGCAAGGCCGACCTCGTCCCCGTCGGCCAGGACCAGCTGCCCCACCTCGAAGTCGCCCGCACCGTTGCCCGACGCTTCAACGAGCGCTACCCGCACGCCGACGGCACCGCCGTCTTCCCCCGCCCGCAGGCGCTGCTGTCCGACGCCCCCATGCTGCTCGGCACCGACGGCGGCAAGATGAGCAAGAGCCGGGGCAACGCCATCACCCTCGGCGCCGGCGAGGACGAGACCGCGCAGATCATCCGCGGCGCCAGGACGGACGCCGACCGCCACATCGACTACGACCCGGTCCGCCGTCCCGAGGTGGCCAACCTCGTCCTGCTCGCCGCGCTCTGCCAGGACCGCGCCCCCGAAGCCGTTGCCGAGGAGATCGGTGCCGGCGGGGCCGCCGCACTCAAGCGCGTCGTCATCGACTCCGTCAACGAGCACCTCCGCCCGCTGCGCGCCCGCCGTGCCGAACTCGCCGCCGACCGCGGCCACCTGCGGCAGGTCCTGCGCGACGGCGCCGAGCGCGCCAACGCCGTCGCCGACGCCACCCTGACGGAGGTGAGGGACGTGATGGGCGCCGTGATCTGAAGAGCACTCACCCCGGCGAGGCCCCGCCGGACCGGGCCGGACCGCACGCAGACCCCGCCCCGCCCCGGAGACATCGGCCGGTTGACACGGGGCATATCGTCACCGGGCGGCCGCGACCACACCGCGGCCGCCCACACCCCGCTCCCGCGCCCGAAAGGCGGCCCGGCCCATGGACCAGCACCCGACCACACCCGGCCAGGGGCTGACCCGCCCGCCGCACCTGCGCCCCGGCGACCACATCGCCGTTGTCGCCACCAGCGGCCCGATCGAACCCGAACGCCTCACCGCCGGCTGCGCGATCCTCCGCTCCTGGGGCTTGCGCGTCACCGTCGCCCCGCACGTCCTCGACACCCACCCCGCCCTCGGCTACCTCGCCGGCACCGACGCCGACCGCGCCGCCGACCTCCGGAACGCCTGGCTCGACCCCACCGTCGACGCCGTCATCTGCGCCCGCGGCGGCTACGGCGTGCACCGCATGGTCGACCTGATCGACTGGACGGCGATGCGCGCCGCCGCACCCAAACCCTTCATCGGCTTCAGCGACGTCAGCTCCCTGCACGAGGCCTTCGCCCAGCGCCTCGGCCTCGCCACGTTGTACGGGCCGCTGGCCGCCGGGGCCTCCTTCATCTCCGACGGGCCCACCGCCGAGCACCTGCGCCGCACCCTCTTCGACCCCGCCGCCACCACGGTCCTCACCTCGCCCACCGCCGCCCCACTCGTCGGCGGCCGGGCCCGCGGCATCACCGCCGGAGGATGCACCCACGTCCTCGCCGCGGAGCGCGGCACCCCCGCCGCCCGGCCCTCGTTCGCGGGCAGCATCCTGGTGCTCGAAGACGTGAACGAACACCCCTACCAGCTCGACCGCCTCCTCACCCAGTTCCTGCGCTCCGGCGCCCTCGACGGCGTGGCCGGCATCGCCCTCGGCTCCTGGGAGGGCTGCGGACGGCCCGACCGGGTCCGCGAGGTGATGCTCGACCGGCTCGGCGGGCTCGGCATACCGGTGCTCTGGGAACTGGGCTTCGGACACTGCCCGTCCACCCTCACCGTCCCGCTGGGCGTCCCCGCCGTGCTCGACGCCGACGCCGGCACGCTCACCCTCGAGCTGCCCGCACTGGCCGAACGGCCCCACTGAGCGAATGGCCCCATTGGCCGAACGGCCCCACTGAGCGAACGGCCGCTCCGGCCGTCGGGCGACCGAAGGCCCCGCTTCGCGAACCCCCGGTGAGTAGGGTGCGGCCATGAACGAGGACCGTCTCACCGCCCTAGCCCTCGGCTTCCTCCGCGGCCCGGGCAGCAACGCCCGTACGATCCTCGGACTTGCCGGCCCGCCCGGCGCCGGCAAGTCCACCCTGGCCCGCCGCCTGGTCGCCGAGGTCGAGCGCGCCGAAGGACCCGGCACCGCCGCCTACGTCCCGCTCGACGGCTTCCACCTCTCCGGAGCCCAGCTCGACCGCCTCGGCCTGACCCACCGCAAGGGCGCCCCGGCCACCTTCGACGCCCACGGCTACGTCGCCCTGCTGCGCCGCATCGCCGCCGACCGTTTCCAGGACATCTACGTCCCGGACTTCGACCGCACCCTGGACGAACCGGTCGCCGCCCGACACGTGGTCCGCCCGCACACCCGCCTCGTCATCACCGAGGGCAACTACCTCGCCTCCTCCGACACCCCCTGGCCGGACGCTCGCCGACTGCTGCGCGAACTCTGGTACGTCCACACCGACGACGCCGTCCGCGAGGAGCGCCTACTCGGCCGCCACCGCGACGGCGGCCGTGACGAAGCCACCGCCCGCCACTGGGTCACCGGCAACGACCACCCCAACGGCGAGTACGTGAAGCCGGGCCGGGCCGTCTGCACCCGGACCGTCCCCGGGGCCGGTTTGCCTCCGGCACCGGACAGGGGTAGTGTTTCCTAGTCGCTCGGCAGGGAGCACCGGACACGCATCAGCGCGGACGGTCCCGGGGCGGCCAATCCTCTGAAACACCACTTCCCAGGTTCGGGCTGGGTTGCGTTCGCATTTCTGCGTCGTGGCTCGGTTCCTGTTTGGCGTGTTCGTTTTATCGGATTGCGGCGGATTCGCTTTTCGGAGTACGGATCGGCTAGAGTTTGAAACGTCGGACAGGGCGTCAAGCCCCGGAAGACACCGGCGAGTTGGATGAACGAAGCCCCGGAAACGGAGCGGAAAACATCTGATAAGCTGGAAACACGAAAGAACGAAGCCCGGAGGGCCTGCTGGAAGGCAGTCCGAAGGAAGCGTCCGTTCCTTGAGAACTCAACAGCGTGCCAAAAGTCAACGCCAGATATGTTGACATCCCCGGCCTCAGGATTTCCTGGGGT
>NZ_JBHWCL010000084.1:0-31655 GCF_042735125.1 Kitasatospora sp. NPDC059599
GGGCGGCCCTTCGCCGTGCCGACCGTGCGGTCAGCCGCCGAGGCCCGGCAGGCCGGGCAGGGCGCCGGTCAGCCCGCCGATGGGGGTCTTGTCGAGACCCGGCACGGACGGGACGGCGGCGCGCTGCTGGGTGACGCCGGCGAGCGGGGCCTCGGCGGCCGGAGCGGCGTGGCCGACGCTCGGGGCGAGGGTGCCCAGCGTGCCGGTGACCTTGTCGGCACCGGGCAGCTTGGCGGCGGTGTCGGTGACCGCACCGGTCACCGCGGGGTTCGTCACCGCGCCGGTGGGCAGCCCGAGGCCGCCGGGCGCCGGGGCGGCGTCGGCGGAGGCGGTGCCGGCGCCGATCGCCGCGATGGCGATGCCGAGCGCCGCGGTGCCGGCGGCCTTGAGAGCCTGCTTCATGGTTCGTCCCCTTGGGTCCTCGTCGGTGGCCGACGACGCGTACGGCTTCGGCGGACGGGCGACCGCCACCGTGCCTGGTCGGCAATGACTGGCACACCGTAGTGAGCCGGTCGCGCGAGAACCAAAGGGCGTTCACTCACCGGAGTGAGTAGTCGGATGAACGCCAACTTTCCTGCGGGAAAGCGGCGTTCATCCGTCGACCGGGGTCGGGCGACCCGGTACGGCTCAGTTGCCGCCGGTGCCCGCGCTGAACAGCCACTCCGCCTTCAGTTCGGCGTAGCCCGGCTTGATCACGTCGTTGATCATCGCCAGTCGCTCGTCGAACGGCAGGAACGCGGACTTCATCGCGTTCACGGTGAACCACTCCATGTCGCCCAGCGTGTAGCCGAAGGCCTCCACCAGGTGGCCGAACTCCCGGCTCATGCTGGTGCCGCTCATCAGGCGGTTGTCGGTGTTCACGGTGACCCGGAACTTCAGCCGGCTGAGCAGGCCGATCGGGTGCTCGGCGTACGAGGTGGCCGCCGCGGTCTGGAGGTTGGAGGTCGGGCACATCTCCAGCGGGATGCGCTTGTCGCGCACGTACGCCGCCAGCCGGCCGAGCTCGACGCTGCCGTCCTCGTTCACCGTGATGTCGTCGACGATCCGCACGCCGTGGCCGAGGCGGTCGGCGCCGCAGCACTGCAGGGCCTCCCAGATCGACGGCAGGCCGAAGGCCTCGCCCGCGTGGATGGTGAAGTGGTTGTTCTCGCCCTTGAGGTAGTCGAAGGCGGCCTGGTGGCGGGTGGGGGGGTAGCCGGCCTCGGCGCCCGCGATGTCGAAGCCGACGACGCCCTGGTCGCGGTGGCGGTTGGCCAGCTCCGCGATCTCCTGCGAGCGGGCGGCGTGCCGCATCGCGGTGATCAGGGTGCCGATGCGGATCCGGTGGCCGGCCGCGCGGGCGTTGGCCTCGCCGAGGCGGAAGCCCTCCTGGACGGCCTCGACGACCTCGTCCAGGGTCAGGCCGCCCTCCAGGTGCTGCTCGGGGGCGTACCGGACCTCGGCGTAGACGACGCCGTCGGCGGCCAGGTCCTCGGCGCAGTCGGCGGCGACCTTGATCAGGGCGTCGCGGGTCTGCATGACGGCGCAGGTGTGCGCGAAGGTCTCCAGGTAGCGGACCAGCGAGCCGGAGTCGGCGGCCTCACGGAACCACTCGCCGAGTTCCTTGACGTCGGTGGTCGGGAGTCCCTGGTAGCCGACGGCGGCGGCCAGCTCGACGACGGTCTCCGGACGCAGCCCGCCGTCCAGGTGGTCGTGCAGCAGGACCTTCGGCGCGCGGCGGATCTGCTCGGCGGTGGGGATGCGCGGGCCGGTGCCCGCGGTGGTGACGGGGATCTGCTTTTCCATTGCGGAAATATAGCCCCTACGCGCGTAGACCCACCACCGGGCACACCACCGGATGGTCCAAACTCCACCCGGAATTCCACCGACCGGTCCATACGATCCGCCAAATCGCCCAACCTCCCGCAACGGCCGCGTCAGTCGTGCTGGAGCAGCCGTCCGCGCCGCGACAGCACGAAGTCCCGGAACGCCTCCGCCGGCGGCGTCAGCGGCCGCCCCGCCGCCCAGGCCAGCCCGACCGCACGCCGGGTGCGCGGCGCCGTCACCTCCAGCTCCACCACTCCGGGCCGCGGCACCAGCGCGGGCGGCAGCAGCGCCACCCCCAGCCCGGCCGCCACCAGCCCGCGCAGCGTCTCCGCCTCCTCCCCCTCGAACGCCAGCCGGGGCACGAACCCCGCCTCCGCACAGAAGCCGTCCGTGATCGCGCGCAGCCCGTACCCCTGCTCCAGCCCGACGAACGGCTCGTCGGCGACCTCCGCCAGCCGGATCCGCCGCCGCCCGGCCAGCCGGTGGTCCGCCGGGACGACCAGGTGCAGGCGCTGCTCGTCCAACGGGCGGCCGGCGAACGCCGGGTCGTCCGGCAGCGGCGCCACCAGGCAGAGGTCCAGCTCACCGGCCCGCAGCCGCTCCAGCATCGCCGCGCCGTAGTCCTGCACCAGCTGGAACCGCACCCGCGGGTGCGCCGCGCGGAAGCCGCGCAGCAGCGCCGGCACCGCGTCCGGCCCCATCGTGTGCAGGAAGCCGAACGCCACCAGCCCCGCCTCCGGGTCCGCCTCCGCCCGGGCCGCCTGCGCACCGCGCTCGACCTCGGCCAGCGCCCGCTCCACCGACCCCAGCAACAGCCGGCCCGCCCTGGTCAGCCGGACGGTGCGGCCCTGACGGGCCAGCAGGTCCACCCCCAGCTCCTCCTCCAGCCGGGCCACCGCGCGCGACAGCGTCGGCTGCGGCACCCCCAGCAGTGCGGCCGCCTGCGTCACGTGCTCCAGCCGGGCCACCGCCGCGAACTGCGCCAGCCTGGGCGCCAGCAGGACGGCCGGCTCGTCCGGCCCCAACTCGGCCGCCCGGTACCGCTGCTCGCCGCCGTCCGCCGGCTCCGGACCGGTCATCCCGCCACCACCTCGACTCATGCGTCAGTGCATCGATCATCCCTGCTTCATGCATTGGACGCATCAGCGACGCCGGGCCTACGGTCGACGGCATGCAGCCCTCAAGTACCAGGGCGTCCGCGCCCGCCCCGGACGCCCCCACCGCCACCGCATCCACCGCCGCACCCACCGTCGACGTCCCCGCCGCCGGTGTCCACACCGCGGACGACCGCCACCGCCCCGGCCAGCGCGCCTTCCGCCGCGCCAACCTCGCCCTGTTCGCCGCCGGGGTCGCGACCTTCGTCCTGCTCTACTCCACCCAGGGCCTGCTGCCGGTCCTCTCGGCCGACCTCGACCTCACCCCGGGCCAGGCCAGCTGGACGGCCTCCGCCGCCACCCTCGGACTCGCCCTCGGCCTGCTCCCCGCGAGCGCCCTCTCCGACCGGTACGGCCGCACCGCGGTGATGACGGCCTCCACCCTCGCCGCCTCCGCCCTCGCCCTCGCCCTGCCCTTCGCGCCGGACCTCACCACCCTCGTGGTGCTGCGGGTCGTCCAGGGCGCTGCCCTCGCCGGGCTCCCGGCCACCGCCATGGCCTACCTCGCCGAGGAGGTCCACCCGAGCGCCCTGGCCTCCGCGATGGGCCTGTACGTGGCCGGCAACAGCATCGGCGGCATGGGCGGCCGGCTGCTGTCCGGCTGGACCGCCGCCGCCCTCGGCTGGCGCTGGGGCCTGGCCGCCTCCGCCGCCCTCGCCCTGCTCGCCACCCTGGTGTTCCGGCTGCTGATCCCCGCCGCCCGGCACTTCACCCCCACCCCGGTGGACGCCCGAGCCCTCGTCAGGACCGTCGGACGGCACCTGCGCAACCCGCTGCTGGTGCGGCTGTACGCGCTCGGGATGCTCTTCATGGCCGTGTTCGGCGCGGTCTACAACACCGTCGGCTACCGGCTGATCGGCGCGCCGTTCCACCTGCCGGAGTCAATCGCCGCCTCGATCTTCGTGGTTTACCTGGTCGGCACCGGCACCTCCGCCGCGGCCGGCCGGCTCTCCGGGCGCCTCGGCCGCCGCGGCGCCCTCTACGTCTCCGTCGGCGTCACCGCGGCCGGCCTGCTGCTCTCCCTCGCCGAGTCCCTGACCTGCGCCCTGCTCGGTCTGGTCCTGATCACCGCCGGCTTCTTCGCCGGGCACGCCACCGCGTCCTCCGCGGTCGGCCGCACCGCCACCGAGGGCCGCGCCCAGGCCTCCGCCCTCTACCTGATCGCCTACTACCTCGGGAACAGCCTCGGCGGCACCCTCGGCGCCGACGCCTACCACGTCACCGGCTGGCCCGGCGCCGCCGCCGTCGGCCTCACCGCCATGGCCCTCGCCGCCGGCGTCACCCTCTACGCCACCCACCGGGCCCACATCGCAGCGCAACGGACGGTCACCGGAATCTGACATCACGTGTCGGGTCCCGTCGATGCCATCCGGACCATGAGCATCGATCCTGCCGTGTACGCCCGGCTGCGCGAGATCGCGGAACAGCTGCCGCAGGTGCCGGGGACAGGGAAGGTCGAGATCGCCGACGGCGAGATCGTCATGACGATCTCGCCGGTGAAACGCCATGAGCTCGCGGTCATCCGCCTGGCCCGGCAGCTCGACGCATTCCGTACTACCTGATCGTCGACCCACGTACGGGCACCGGCATCGTGCACTCGGAGCCCGGCTACGAGTCCCGCGAGAAGTTCGTCTTCGGTGACAAGATCGCCGTCGGTCCCTGGACGATCGACACCAGCGGTCTGCTCACGTACACCTGATCCGGCGTACGTGAGCAGACCTCAGGCCCCTCAGGCGATGCGGTCCAGCACGATCGGGTTCGGGGTGAACTCCGTGCCGGCCGGGGCGACGGTGATGCCGCCGGCCAGGGCCTCGATGGCGTAGTCGTAGCGCTCGGGGGTGTCGGTGTGGAGGGTCAGCAGGGGCTGGCCGGCCACGACGGTGTCACCCGGCTTGGCGTGCATCTCGACGCCGGCGCCGGCCTGGACCGGGTCCTCCTTGCGGGCGCGGCCGGCGCCCAGGCGCCAGGCGCAGACACCGACGGCGTAGGCGTCGAGCTCGGTGAGCACGCCGGAGGCGGGCGCGGGGATGACGTGCTGCTCGCGGGCGACCGGGAGCGGGGCGTCCACGTCGCCGCCCTGGGCGGCGATCATGCGGCGCCAGTGGTCCATCGCGGAGCCGTCGCGCAGCGCGTCCGCCGGGTCCTTGCCGTGCACGCCGGCCGCGGCGAGCATCTCGCGGGCGAGGGCGAGGGTCAGCTCGACGACGTCGGCCGGGCCGCCGCCGGCGAGGACCTCGACGGACTCGCGGACCTCCAGCGCGTTGCCCGCGGTGAGGCCGAGCGGGGTGGACATGTCGGTGAGCAGGGCGACGGTGTTGACGCCGGCGGTGGTGCCCAGGCCGACCATGGTGCGGGCGAGTTCGCGGGCGTTCTCGATGTTCTTCATGAACGCGCCGGAGCCGACCTTGACGTCGAGGACCAGCGCGCCGGTGCCCTCGGCGATCTTCTTGGACATGATGGAGGAGGCGATCAGCGGGATCGCCTCGACGGTGCCGGTGACGTCGCGCAGCGCGTACAGCTTCTTGTCGGCGGGCGCGAGGCCGTCGCCGGCGGCGCAGATGACCGCGCCGGCGTCGCGCAGCACGTCCATCATCTCCTCGTTGGAGAGCAGGGCGCGCCAGCCGGGGATGGACTCCAGCTTGTCCAGGGTGCCGCCGGTGTGGCCGAGGCCGCGGCCGGAGAGCTGCGGGACGGCGGCACCGCAGGCGGCGACCAGCGGGGCGAGCGGGAGGGTGATCTTGTCACCGACGCCACCGGTGGAGTGCTTGTCGCTGGTGGGCAGCGGCAGCGAGGAGAAGTCCATCCGGACGCCGGAGCGGATCATGGCGTCGGTCCAGCGGCTGATCTCGCGCGACTGCATGCCGTTCAGCAGGATCGCCATGGCCAGCGCCGACATCTGCTCGTCGGCGACCTCGCCGCGGGTGTAGGCGTCGATGACCCAGTCGATCTGAGCGTCGCTCAGCTCTCCGCGGTCGCGCTTGGTCCTGATGACGGAGATGGCGTCCATGCGTGCTCCCAGTGCAGTTGCTAAAGGCGTGGGGTCTGAAGGCGTGGGGTCTAAAAGCGGGAAAAGCGAAGAGTGCCGCGAGATGACCGGGTTCCGGCCCACTCGCGACACTCTACGCGCGTAACAAACAGCGAAGCTAGAGCCGCTCCGGCCCGAACGCGTCGGGCAGGAGCTCGCTCATCGGCTTGACGCCCGAGGCGAGCTCGATCAGCAGGTCGGGCCCGCCGTGCTCGTACAGCAACTGGCGGCAGCGCCCGCACGGCATCAGCAGCTCACCGGTGCCGTCCACACAGGTGAACGCG
Organism: Kitasatospora sp. NPDC059599; assembly: GCF_042735125.1. Taxonomy (NCBI): domain Bacteria; kingdom Bacillati; phylum Actinomycetota; class Actinomycetes; order Kitasatosporales; family Streptomycetaceae; genus Kitasatospora; species Kitasatospora sp. NPDC059599. The sequence goes on from NZ_JBHWCL010000084.1 coordinate 6,270, forward strand.
GTCAGCCGCCCGCCACCGGTGGCGTGCAGCGCGGACACCAGCCCGCACTCGGCGCACAGCCCGAGCCCGTACGAGGCGTTCTCGACGTTGCAGCCGGTGACCACCCGTCCGTCGTCCACCAGCGCGGCCGCACCGACCGGGAACTTGCTGTACGGGGCGTACGCGTGGCCCATCGCCTCGCGCGCGGCCTCGCGCAGCCGCTCCCAGTCGACCGCGGGGGCGGTCACTTGCCCTGGCCCTTGCGGTAGATCTGGCCGTCCGCCTTCGGCATCCGCAGCCGCTGCGAGGCCAGCGAGAGCACCACCAGGGTGATCAGGTACGGCGTGGCCACGATCAGCGGACGCTGGACCTCGTCGGTCAGCGCGTACCAGGCGCCCATGCCGCCGGCCACCACCAGCGAGATCACCGCACCGGTGAACTTGCGGCGGTACAGCTGCCAGAGGGCGAGCAGCGCCATCGCGATGGAGATCACGAGGAGCAGCACGTGCACCGAGCCCGGGTCGCGCAGCTGGAGGCTGTCGGTGAAGCCGAACAGGCCGGCGCCCATGGCGAGACCGCCGGGCATCCAGTTGCCGAAGATCATCGCCGCGAGGCCGATGAAGCCGCGGCCGAGGGTCTGGCCGTCCTTGTAGAAGTGCGCGGCGACCAGCGAGAGGTACGCACCGCCGAGGCCCGCGAAGGCGCCGGAGGCGGTGACCGCGAGGTACTTGTACTTGTAGACGTTGACGCCCAGCGACTCGGCGGCGGTCGGGTTCTCACCGCAGGAGCGCAGCCGCAGGCCGAACACCGTGCGCCAGAGCGCGAAGTAGGTGACCACGATCAGCACGGCCGCCAGGACCACGACCACCGAGATGTTGGTGACCAGGCCGCCGAGCACGCCGGCGAGGTCCGAGACGAAGAACCAGTGGTGGTTCTCGATGCCCTTCAGCCAGGAGGACAGCCCGGGGACGGTGATGTACGGCAGCGGATCCGCCGGCGGGGACTGGTTCGCCCCGGCACCGGCCGAGATGTAGTCCTTGTAGTAGATCCGGTTGACGTACGCGCAGATACCGGGGATCAGCAGGTTGATGCCGACGCCGGAGACGATGTGGTCGACGCCGAAGGTGACGGTGATGACCGCGTGCAGCAGACCGCCGAGCGCGCCGCCGGCCATGCCGGCCAGCAGGCCGACCCACGGGTTGACCAGGTAACCGGCCCAGGCACCGCAGAAGGTGCCGGCGACCATCATGCCTTCGAGGCCGATGTTGACCACACCGGCCCGCTCGGACCAGAGACCGCCGAGACCGGCCATGCCGATCGGCACGGCGGCGCTGAGCGCGGCGGTGACCTGACCGGAGGAGGTCAGCGAGTGGTTGCCGGTGGCCATGCCCACGGCGGAGAACAGGACCAGGGCGCCCGCGATCAGGAGCAGGACCACCGGCCAGGACAGCTTGCGCTTCTTCGCAGGTGCGCCCGGCGCCTTCGGGCGAGCGGCGGTAGCGGTGCTCACGCGGACACCTCCTTCTTCTCAGCGGCCGCGAGCTGGGCGGCGAGCTGCTCGCCGACCTTCTTCTGCTGGCGGGTCAGGCCGTAGCGGCGCACCAGCTCGTACGCGACGACGACGCAGATGACGATGGTGCCCTGCATGACCGAGACGATCTCGGACGGGAAGCCGCCCTGGAGCGGCAGCTGGGCACCGGTGGCGTCCAGGAAGGCGAACAGCAGGGCCGCGAAGGCCATGCCGATCGGGCTGTTCCGGCCCAGCAGGGCGATCGAGATCCCGAGGAAGCCCAGGTTCTGCTGGAAGGTCTGCCCGTAGTAGAACGAGTTCTGCAGCAGCTCCGGCATGCCGATCAGACCGGCGATGCCGCCGGAGACCGCCATCGAGATGATCACCATCTTCTTGACGTTCACACCGGAGGCGGTCGCCGCGGACTCCGAGCGGCCGGTGGCGCGCAGGTCGAAGCCGAAGCGGGTGCGGGTCAGGGTGAACTGGAACAGCACGCCGACCGCGACGGCGACGAAGAGGAAGCCCCAGAGCGGGCCGCCGGCCGTCTCGATCGAGAAGAAGTGGCTGGACTGCGAGATCGGATCGGTCTGGATCGAGTTGCTGGTGCCGCTCACCTTCGGCGCGAAGATGCCCGGGGCCAGCAGCAGACCGACGATCGCGAGCGCGATGGCGTTCAGCATGATGGTCGAGATGACCTCGCTGACGCCGCGGAAGACCTTCAGCAGACCGGCGATGCTCGCGTACAGACCGCCCACCAGCATGGCGGTGACCAGCAGCAGCGGGATCTGGATGATCGCGGGCAGGTCGACCTGGGTGCCGATGTACGCCGCGAACAGCGCCGCGACCTTGTACTGGCCCTCGACGCCGATGTTGAACAGGTTCATCCGGAACCCGAACGCGGCGGCCGCGGCGGCCAGGTAGTACGTGGTGGAGCGGTTCAGGATGGCCACCTGGCCGTCCGACTTGGTGGCGTACGTGATCATCACGTTCCACGCGTCGAACGGGTTCTTGCCCGAGGTCGCCAGCAGGACGGAGCAGATCGCGACGGAGAGCACGACCGCGAGCACCGGCGCCGCCAGTGCGAGCACGATCCGCTCACCGCTGATCCGCTCCGCCAGGCTGCGCTTGGCGGCGGGGTTGGGACTGGTCATGTGGTTACTCCCCCGCCTGCGGGTCGTCGGCGGTGTCGGACGGGCCGGTGTGCTCGGCCTCGGTGCCCTCGGCGGCGAGCGCCTGGGCCTCGGCGAGCGCGTCCGGCTCGGACTCGAGGTGACCGCGGGCGGCACCGGTCATCGCGGTGCCCAGGTCCTCGGCGGTCACGGTGGCCGGGTCGGCGTCCGCGACCAGGCGGCCGCGGTAGATGACCCGGATGGTGTCGGAGAGCCCGATCAGCTCGTCCAGGTCGGCGGAGATCAGCAGGACGGCCAGGCCGGCCCGCTGGGCGACCCGGATGTGCTCCCAGATCTGGGCCTGCGCGCCGACGTCGACACCGCGGGTGGGGTGCGCGGCGATCAGCAGCTTGGGCTGGTGGCTCATCTCGCGGCCGATGATCAGCTTCTGCTGGTTGCCGCCGGAGAGCGAGGCCGCGGTGACCTCGATGCCGGGGGTGCGGACGTCGTACTCCTCGACGATCCGCTGGGTGTCCGTCCGGGCACCGGCCGGGTCGAGCAGGACGCCCTTGGAGTTGGGCACCTCGGTGACGTGGCCGAGGATGCGGTTCTCCCAGAGCGGGGCCTCCAGCAGCAGGCCGTGCTTGTGGCGGTCCTCGGGGATGTAGCCGATGCCGGCCTCGCGGCGGGCCCGGGTCAGGGTGCCGGAGAGGTCGTTGCCGTCCAGGGTCACGGAGCCGCCGTCCAGCGGCAGCATGCCCATGATGGCCTCGACCAGTTCGGCCTGGCCGTTGCCCTCGACGCCGGCGATGCCGAGGATCTCACCCTTGTGGATGCGCAGCGAGATGTCGTCCAGGACGACGCGCTCGATGCCCTCGGCGTCGGTCTTGGCGATCCGCAGGTCCTTGACGTCGAGCATCTCGGTCGTGGTGACCGTGGACTCGCGGCTCTCCGGGGAGGGCAGCTCGGCGCCGACCATCATCTCGGCGAGCTGGCGGGCGGTGACCGCCTTCGGGTCGGCGTCGCCGACCGTGGTGCCGCGCCGGATGACGCTGATCGCGTCCGCGACCGCCAGCACCTCGTGCAGCTTGTGCGAGATGAAGATGACGGTGACGCCCTCGGACTTGAGCTCGCGCAGGTTGTCGAACAGTGCGTCGACCTCCTGCGGGACCAGCACGGCCGTGGGCTCGTCGAGGATCAGGATCTTGGCGCCGCGGTACAGCACCTTGAGGATCTCGACGCGCTGGCGCTCGGCGACGCCGAGGTCCTCGACCAGGGCGTCCGGGCGCACGCCCAGGCCGTACTGGTCGGAGATCTCCTTGATCTTCGCCTTCGCCTTGGCGCCGATGCCGTGGATGTGCTCGCCGCCGAGGACGACGTTCTCCAGCACCGTGAGGTAGTCGGCGAGCATGAAGTGCTGGTGCACCATGCCGATGCCGCGGGAGATGGCGTCGCCGGGGGTGCTGAACTCGCACAGCTCGCCGTTGATCGCGATGGTGCCCTCGTCCGGCTTCTGCATGCCGTAGAGGATCTTCATCAGCGTCGACTTGCCGGCGCCGTTCTCACCCATCAGGGCGTGCACGGTGCCCGTGCGGACGGTGAGGTTGATGTCGTGGTTGGCCACGACACCGGGGAAGCGCTTGGTGATGCCGCGCAGCTCGACGGCCGTTGTCGCCGTCCCCGCGCTGGGGGTGCCGTCCTTGCGCAGGGGGACGGGATCGGATGCGGTGATGGCGATCTCCTGGTGGTCTGGAGGCGCGTCGTTGCGCTGGGAGGGCCAAGGTGGGGAAACGTGGGGACGGGACGGGGCCCGGGGGTGCGCGTTGAGCGCACCCTTCCGGGCCCCTCCCGTGCCTGTGTCGATCATCGCTCTGCCGGGCAGGCGGCAGGCGTTGTCACGTCCGGGACGCGCGGACCTTACTGGGTCGGCGCGGTCGGGATGGTGGTGGCGCCGCTCTTGATGGCGTCGGCGGCGGCCTTCAGCTGCGGCTGGATGTCGTCGATCTTGCCACCGGTGGTGGCGAGCGAGACGCCGTCGGCCTTCAGGTCGAAGAGCTTGACGCCGGTGAAGGCGTTGCCCTTCTTGACCGAGTCGATGTACGCGAAGACCGCGTTGTCGACGTTCTTGACCATCGAGGTCATGATGCTGTTCTTGTACTTCGCCAGGGCCGGCTGGCTGGCCTGGTCGGAGTCGACACCGATGGCCAGGGCGCCCTGCTTGTTGGCGACGGCCTCGATGGCACCGTTGCCGGAGGAGCCGGCGGCGGTGTAGATGATGTCCGCGCCCTTGTCGAGCTGGCCCTGCGCGGCTTCCTTGCCCTTGTCGGGCGAGTTGAAGCCGGTGAAGTCCGGCGGGGTGGTCAGGTAGGTGGTCTCGACGACGATGTTCGGGTCGACGGACTTCACACCCGCCTTGTAACCGGCCTCGAACTTCTTGATCAGCTCGGACTGCACACCGCCGATGAAGCCGACGTGCTTGGCCTTCGACTTGTTCGCAGCGGCGACACCGGCCAGGTACGAACCCTCCTGCTCGGCGAAGAGCAGCGAGGTGACGTTGGACGGCTGGTCCTTGTCGTTCGAGTCGATGATCGCGAACTTGACGTTCGGGTTGTCCTTGGCGATCTTGTTGACCGCCGGCTGGTACACGAAGCCGACCGCGATGATGGTCTTGTAGCCGGCGTCGACCAGGTTCTTGAGGCGGGTCTCCTTGTCGGCCTCGGCCTCGCCGGACTTGGCCTCGGCCTCGGTCACGGAGGCGCCCAGCTCGGCCTTGGCCTTGTCGAGACCGCGCGCGGCGGAGTCGTTGAACGACTGGTCGCCGCGGCCACCGATGTCGTAGGCCATGCCGACCTTGAGCGAACCGTCGCCCGAGGCGGAGGAGGAGGTGCTGTCGGTGCTCTTTGCGCCGCAAGCGGCGAGCGAGGCCATGCCCAGGGAACCCGAGAGCACAACCGCGGCGAGCTTCATTGAACGGCGCAAGGGAGTTTCTCCTTCTGACACGCAACCGTTTGGCGTGGTCGGACGCCACCGTAACGCGCGTAGAACACGGTTGTGTTACGGGGTGCCAGAGCATTCGGGTTGTTATCAAACCGTGGTCTGACACCCGTCCCGAGGCTCTTTCCCCCCACACGGACGGTGGTACGAGGTTGGTTCGGCCCAGTTTACGGAACCGCCACCCGAACCCCGGATCCCGACGATCAGCCCACGGCCGGCCACCCGGCCCGCGGGCTGCGCCCTCAGTCGCCGTCCGCCCCCAGGGCCAGCGCCGCGAAGAGCTCGGCACCGATGCCGATCGCCCGCTCGTCCACGTCGAACCGCCCCTGGTGCAGGTCGCGGACGGCGGTGTCACCGGGAGCGCGGACGCCCAGCCGGGCCAGCGCGCCCGGGGCGTGCTCCAGGTACCAGGAGAAGTCCTCGCCGCCGAGGCTCTGCTCGGTGCCCTCCACCACCTGCCGGCCGTCCCGGCCGAACCGGGCGTTCATGACCTCGTCCAGCAGCGTGACCGAGACCGCCTCGTTGACCACCGGCGGCACCCCGCGGTGGTAGTCCAGCGTCCACTTGGCCCGGTAGGTCTCGGCGAGCTTGGCGATCAGCTCGTGCAGCAGGTCCGGCGCCTCGCGCCAGCCGTCCAGCTCCAGGCAGCGGACGGTGCCCTCCAGCTCGGCGTGCTGCGGGATGACGTTGGGCGCGGAGCCGGCGGCGATCCGCCCCCAGACCAGGCTGACGCCCCAGCGCGGGTCCATCCGGCGGGCCAGCGCGCCGGGCAGGTCGGCGGCCATCCTGGCCACCGCGGTCACCAGGTCGGTGGTCAGGTGCGGACGGGCGGTGTGCCCCCCGGGGCCGTCCAGGTGCAGCACCAGGCGGTCGCAGGCCGAGGTGATCGCCCCGGTGCGCAGGGCGATCCGGCCGACCTCCACCTTCGGGTCGCAGTGCACCGCGAAGATCCGGCCGACGCCGTCCATCCCGCCGGCCTTGATCACGTCCAGCGCACCGCCCGGCATGACCTCCTCGGCCGGCTGGAAGACCAGCCGGACCGGACGGCGCAGCTCGCCGGTGCGGGCGGCCTCGGCCAGCACCAGACCGGTGCCGAGCACCACCGAGGTGTGCACGTCGTGACCGCAGGCGTGGGCCCGGCCGGGGACGGTCGAGCGGTACGGCACGTCGGTCTTGGCGTCGTCGATCGGCAGCGCGTCGATGTCGGCGCGGAAGGCCAGGAACTCGGCGCCCGGGGCGGTGCCGGCCGGGACGATGTCGACGAGCAGTCCGGTGCCGCCGGGCAGCACCCGGGGTTCGAGGCCGGCCGCCACCAGCCGGTCGCGCAGCAACCCGGTGGTGCGGAACTCCTGGCGGCCCAGCTCCGGATGCCGGTGCAGGTCACGGCGGAAGGCGATCAGCTCGGGCTCCAGCGCCTCGACCCGGTCGCGCAGTTCGACGGAGGGGCGTGCGGCCGCGAGAGTGGCGCCCGGCTGAGCGGGCTCAGGACGGTTCATCTCCCCAATCGTAGGCCTGTTGGGGGGATTTGGCCCGACTTTCGGAAAATTAGTCCCCGGATGGGCGCATACCGGCCGGACAGGTGGGTATGACATCTCGTTTCAGCCGCCTTCCCCGGGTTGCTTGCCCTGTGCAACGATCCCCCGCGCCGGCGGTCACGGTCGTCACTTCGCCGACGGCACTGGGATGTTGACGGCCGTTCAGCCGGTGCTCAGAAGCGCTCCACCGGAGCGTACGTCCCCCACACCTCCCTGAGCGCGTCGCACACCTCGCCCACCGTGGCCCGGGCGGCCAGCGCCTCCTTCATCGGGTACAGCACGTTCCCCGGACCCGCGGCAGTGCGGCGCAACCCGTCCAGCGCCCGGGTGACGGCGCCGGACGAGCGCTCGGACCGCAGCCGGGCCAGCCGCCCGGTCTGCTGCCGTTCGAGGGCCGGGTCCACCCGCAGCGGCTGGTAGGGCTCCTCCGTGTCCGACCGGAAGCGGTTGACGCCGACCACGGTCCGCTCGCCGGAGTCGGTCTCCTGCTGGAGGCGGTAGGCGGTGCGCTCGATCTCGCCCTTCTGGAAGCCCTGTTCGATCGCGGCCACCGCGCCACCCCGGTCCTCGATCCGGGCCATCAGCGCCGACGCGGCGGCCTCCACGTCGTCGGTGAGCGACTCGACGGCGTACGACCCGGCGAACGGGTCGACGGTGGCGGTCAGGTCGGTCTCGTGGGCGAGCACCTGCTGGGTGCGCAGGGCGAGCCGGGCCGCCTTCTCGGTGGGCAGCGCGATCGCCTCGTCGTAGCCGTTCGTGTGCAGCGACTGGGTGCCGCCGAACACCGCGGCGAGCGCCTGCACCGTGACCCGGGCCAGGTTGACCTCGGGCTGCTGGGCCGTGAGCTGCACCCCCGCGGTCTGGGTGTGGAAGCGCAGCATCTGCGAGCGCGGATCCCGCGCACCGAAGTCGTCACGCATGATTCTGGCCCAAATCCTGCGCGCGGCACGGAACTTGGCGACTTCCTCCAGAAGGGTCGTCCGGGCCACGAAGAAGAACGAGAGCCGGGGTGCGAAGTCGTCCACGGCCATCCCGGCGGCGATCGCGGTGCGGACGTAGGCGATGCCGTTGGCCAGGGTGAAGGCGATCTCCTGCGCGGGACCGGCCCCGGCCTCGGCCATGTGGTAGCCGGAGATGGAGATGGTGTTCCAGCGCGGGACCTCGGCCCGGCAGTACCGGAACAGGTCGGCGACCAGCCGCAGCGAGGGCTGCGGCGGGAAGATGTAGGTGCCGCGGGCGATGTACTCCTTCAGGACGTCGTTCTGGACCGTGCCGGTGAGCGCCGTCGACGCCACGCCCTGGGCCTCCCCGACCAGTTGGTAGAGGAGCAGGAGCAGGGCGGCGGGCGCGTTGATGGTCATCGAGGTGGACACCTCGCCGAGCGGGATGCCGTCGAGGAGCACCGCCATGTCCTCGACGCTGTCCACCGCCACGCCCACCTTGCCGACCTCCCCGGCCGCGAGCGGGGCGTCCGAGTCGTAGCCCATCTGGGTGGGCAGGTCGAAGGCGACCGACAGGCCGGTGCCGCCGCCGGCGATCAGCTGCCGGTAGCGGGCGTTGGACTCGGCGGCGGTGCCGAAGCCCGCGTACTGGCGCATCGTCCAGGGCCGCCCGGTGTACATGGTCGGGTACACCCCCCGGGTGTAGGGGTACTCGCCCGGCCGGCCCAGGCGGGTCGCCGGGTCCCAGCCGGCCAGCGCCCCGGGGCCGTACAGCGGCTCGATCGGGAGGCCCGACTCGGAGAGCCGGGCCCGTTCCGGGGGGCAGCCCGGCTCTGCGCGGCGCGGATCGGCTGGCATGGGTCCCTCCGGAGGTCGGCCGGCACTGGTCCTCGCAATGTAGGACGCGACCGGTCCGCCGGGGCTCCGACGCGGTTGAGATGATCGGGTGAACGACCGATGAGCCCCCAGGGAGTGGCAATGACCGAGCAGAAGGTGGCCGTGGTCACCGGTGCCAGCAGCGGAATCGGCGCGGCGACCGCCCGCCGGCTTTCCGCCGAGGGCTACGACGTGGTGCTGACCGCCCGCCGCGCCGACCGGATCGAGGCGCTGGCCAAGGAGGTCGGCGGCCGGGCGTACCCGCTGGACGTCACCGACCGGGCCGCCGTGGACGCCTTCGCGGCCGAGGTCGGCCGGGTGGACGTCCTGGTGAACAACGCCGGCGGCGCGATCGGCGCCGAGACCGTCGAGCACGGCGACCCGGCCGACTGGCGCGCCATGTACGAGGTGAACGTGCTCGGCGTGCTGCACATGACGCAGGCGCTGCTGCCCGCTCTGCGGGCCACCGGCGACGGCACGGTCCTGGTGCTCTCCTCGACCGCCGCCCTGACCGCGTACGAGGGCGGCGGCGGGTACGTCGCCGCCAAGCACGCCGCGCACACCATCGCGGCCACGCTGCGGCTGGAGCTGTGCGGGGAGCCGATCCGGGTGATCGAGATCGCGCCCGGGATGGTGAAGTCCGAGGGCTTCGCGATCACCCGCTTCCGCGGCGACGAGGAGAAGGCCGCCGCCGTGTACGCGGGCGTGGCCGAGCCGCTGACCTCGGAGGACGTCGCGGACACCGTGGCCTGGGCGGTCACCAGGCCCCCGCACGTGAACATCGACCTGCTGGTGGTCCGCCCCCGGGCGCAGGCCGCCAACCACAAGGTCCACCGGGGCTGAGCCCCGGCGCGGGCGGCCCGGGGGCCAAGATCGAACACGTCACCACCCAGTGGTACACACGTGCGATGAGAACCTTCCGGGCCGCCCGCCCACGATTCCTGCTGACCGCCGTGGCGGCGGGCACCCTCCTCCTCACCACGGCCTGCGACGACACCGCCAAGCCTGCCGGGGACCGGGCCGCCGGCACCTCCGCACCCGCGAACCCCGCGGCCACCCCGGCCGCGACGGCCGGCACCTCCGCACCCGTCGGCCAGGCCGACCCGGCCCTCAAGCCCTTCTACGGCCAGCAGATCACCTGGGCGGACTGCCCGGCCGACCCCCAGGCCGAGAAGGCCAGGATCGACATCAGCGGCATGAAGTGCGGTCGGCTGCACGTCCCGCTCGACTACGCCCACCCCGCCGCCGATGCGATCGACCTCGCCCTGATCAAGTACCCGGCCGCCAAGCCGGACCAGCGGATCGGCTCGCTGATGGTCAACCCGGGCGGCCCGGGCGGCTCCGGCGTCGAGATGGTCAAGTACGGCGCCAAGGACTTCACCGGAACCCTGCACAACCGCTTCGACGTGGTCGGCTTCGACCCCCGCGGCACCGGCGACAGCGCCCCGGTCGTCTGCTACGACGACAAGCAGCACGACGCCGCCGAGCAGCAGGACGACCCGCTGGACCCGGCCGAGCGCAAGGCCGCGCACATCAAGCAGTCCACCGACCACGCCGCCGCCTGCCAGGCCAAGTCCGGCAGGCTGCTGCCCTTCGTCGGCACCCGCAACACCGCCCGCGACCTGGACGTGCTGCGCGCCGTCGTCGGCGACGAGAAGCTCAACTACCTGGGCATCTCCTACGGCACCTACCTCGGCGCGCTCTACGCCGAGGAGTTCCCGCGCAACACCGGCCGGCTCGTCCTCGACGGGGCCGTCGACCCCGCCCAGGACACCCTGGACCACGGCGTCGACCAGCAGGTCGGCTTCGAGAAGTCCTTCGAGCGCTTCGCCGCCGACTGCGTCGGGAACCACCCCGAGGACTGCCCGCTCGGCAAGGACAAGGACGCGGCCGCCAAGAAGGCCGCCGACTTCCTGGACGGCCTGCACGACAGCCCGCTCGGCACCAAGGACGGCCGCAAGCTCGGCCGCGACCTGGCCTGGACCGGCACCATCCAGATGCTCTACGGCGACGAGAAGACCTCCTGGAAGTACCTGCGGGCCGGGCTCGGCATGGCGATGACGATGAAGCGCGGCGACCTCCTGCTCGCCTTCGCCGACGAGTACAACGGCCGCGACGAGAACGGCCACTACAGCCCGATGGAGGAGTCCAACGGCGCGATCAGCTGCGCCGACGCCGCCCGACCCGCGCCCACGCCCGAACACGCCAGGGCCGCCGTGGACCGGCTGCTCGCCGAGGCGCCGCTGCTGTCCAAGGGCGTCACGGTGGACGACTACAGCGAGCCCGGCTGCGCCTACTGGCCGTTCAAGACGCAGGAGAAGCCGCACACCGTCCGGGCCGAGGGCAGCGCCCCGATCCTGGTGGTCGGCTCCACCGGCGACCCGGCCACCCCGTACGCCTCGGCCGAGTCCCTGGCCAAGGGCTTCGCCAGTGCCACCCTGCTCACCCGGGTCGGTGAGGGCCACGGCGCCTTCGGCAAGGGCAACACCTGCATCGACCGGGCCCTGGAGGCCTACCTGACCGAGGGCACCATGCCGGCCCCGGGCACCCGCTGCACCTGAGGCGACCACGCCGTCGGGCGGCGGCGGGCGGCGCCCGACGGACGGCAGGGGGACATGACGAGGGCGATGACACGAAGGTGTCAACGTCACAACTTGATAGCTCGTCCGGATGAATTCGGCGTGCGCCCTCCCCAACTGATGACGGCTCAACTACCTTGGAGACACTGCCCGACCGGCACCGAGCGCCGCTCCGCAGCCCCATACTTCACCTGCCCCACCACCCCACCTTCACCGGCACCTTCCCGCCCTCACGAGGAGGACCCGCTGGCCAGCGACATCCCGTCACAGCGGCTCGACGTCAGAACAGAGCCGACCCTCCTCGGGTTGCACCGCTTCAACGAGGCCGACGCCGGCGCCGCCGAGGAGGCCCTGCTGGCCTGCTGCGGCAGCCACCGCTGGGCCCTGCGGCTCACCGCGCACCGGCCCTACCCCGACATAGAGTCCCTGCTGGCCGCCGCCAGCGAGGCCTCCTACGACCTCCGCCCGGCCGACCTCGCCGAGGCCCTGGCCGACGAGAGCTGGATGCCGCAGCCGCTGCTCGGCATGCGCGCCCCCGGCAGCCAGGCCGCGCACACCGCCCTGCGGGCGGCGCACGCCGCGTACGAGGCCCGGTTCGGCCACGTCTTCGTGGTCTGCCTGGAGCGCGTCGCCCCGGAGGAGATGCTCGACACCGTGCTCTCCTCCATCCGCACCCGCCTGGCCAACGACCCGGACGAGGAGCGGCTGATCGCGGCGGACGAACTCCGCCGGATCGCCCTCACCCGCCTGGAGCACCTGGTCGCCACCCATTCGGAGGCCGGAGCGCGCTGAACCGGCCCCCGCGTGCCCCTCATCCGTGCGGGCGATCCACCCGTACGGATGAATCCGGACCCCGCGCCCCGCACCCCTCGGGTGCGGGGCGCGACCGCGCGGTCACCCCGGGTGTCGAATTGCGCCCCGGTTCCCGCCGCACTAGGCCAGAAGTGCCTGATTGATCACACCTGGGGCCCCCGGAGGCGGCACGGGAGAAGGCGTCGATAGGATGCTCGCGGCCGGTGGACCGTACCTGGCCGGGCTGACCGACACCGAAGCCGGCCGAGCCCCCAATCGCTTCCGGAGGGTTTTTCCGTGCCGGCTGGAACGCTGTACCGCGGCCGGGAAGGCATGTGGAGCTGGGTGGCTCATCGAGTCACCGGCGTCCTCATCTTCTTCTTCCTGTTCGCCCACGTCCTGGACACCGCTCTCGTGCGAGTGTCGCCGGAGTCCTACGACACCGTCATCCAGACGTACAAGACTCCCCTTGTGAACCTGATGGAGTACGGCCTGGTGGCCGCCATCCTGTTCCACGCCCTGAACGGCCTGCGCGTTGTCGCGGTGGACTTCTGGTCCAAGGGCCCGAAGTACCAGAAGCAGATGCTCTGGTCCGTGGTCGGCGTCTGGGTCGTGCTGATGGCCGGCTCCTTCTACGGGATCCTGCAGCACACGCTGATCTCCTGGTTCGGGAAGTGAGCTGAGACATGTCCACGGAATACTCCGACGCCATCGTGGTGCCCTCCAAGCAGGCGCACACCGGCAAGGGCCTCGGCACCGGCAACCCGGCCGACGCGTTCGTCATCGAGCCGCCGCGTCAGCGGACCAAGAAGACCCCGCGCCGCACCCGCACCAACTTCGAGATGCTGGCCTGGCTCTTCATGCGCCTGTCCGGGGTCGTCCTGGTCGTGCTGATCCTCGGCCACCTGATCATCATGCTGCTGCTCGACGGTGGCGTCTCCAAGATCGGCTTCGCCTTCGTGGCCGGCCGTTGGGCCTCGCCGTTCTGGCAGGGCTGGGACCTGCTGATGCTCTGGCTCGCCATGCTGCACGGCGCCAACGGCATGCGTCAGGTCATCAACGACTACGCCGAGAAGGACTCGACCCGGCTCTGGCTCAAGGGACTCATGGGTACCGCCACGGTCTTCACCGTGCTGCTCGGCACCCTGGTGATCTTCACCTTCGACCCCAACATCTGAGCCGCGAGCACCATCGACCATCGGCAGAGGCCAGAGGCGAGTTAACCCCCCATGCAGATTCACCAGTACGACACCGTCATCGTCGGCGCCGGCGGCGCCGGCATGCGTGCGGCCATCGAGTCCACGCAGCGCAGCCGCACCGCCGTCCTGACCAAGCTCTACCCGACCCGGTCCCACACCGGCGCTGCGCAGGGCGGCATGTGCGCCGCCCTCGCCAACGTCGAGGAGGACAACTGGGAGTGGCACACCTTCGACACGGTCAAGGGTGGTGACTACCTGGTCGACCAGGACGCCGCCGAGATCATGTGCAAGGAGGCCATCGACGCCGTCCTCGACCTGGAGAAGATGGGCCTCCCCTTCTCCCGCACCGAGCAGGGCCGGATCGACCAGCGCCGCTTCGGCGGCCACTCCCGCAACCACGGCGAGGCCCCGGTCCGCCGCTCGTGCTACGCGGCCGACCGCACCGGCCACATGATCCTGCAGACGCTGTTCCAGAACTGCGTCAAGCACGGCGTCGAGTTCTTCAACGAGTTCTACGTCCTCGACCTGCTGATCAACGACGGCCAGACGGCCGGCGTCGTCGCCTACGAGCTGGCCACCGGCGAGATCCACGTCTTCCAGGCCAAGTCGGTCGTCTTCGCCTCCGGCGGCACCGGCAAGTTCTTCAAGGTCTCCTCCAACGCCCACACCCTCACCGGTGACGGCCAGGCCCTGGTGTACCGCCGCGGCCTGCCGCTGGAGGACATGGAGTTCTTCCAGTTCCACCCGACGGGCATCTGGCGCATGGGCATCCTGCTCACCGAGGGCGCCCGCGGCGAGGGCGGCATCCTCCGCAACAAGGACGGCGAGCGCTTCATGGAGCGCTACGCCCCGGTCATGAAGGACCTCGCGTCCCGTGACGTGTGCTCCCGCGCGATCTACACCGAGATCCGCGAAGGCCGCGGCTGCGGCCCCGACGGCGACCACGTCTACCTCGACCTGACCCACCTGCCGCCGGAGCAGCTGGACGCCAAGCTCCCGGACATCACCGAGTTCGCGCGCACCTACCTCGGCATCGAGCCCTACACGGACCCGATCCCGATCCAGCCCACCGCGCACTACGCCATGGGCGGCATCCCGACCAACGTCGAGGGTGAGGTCCTGCGCAACAACACCGACATCGTCCCGGGCCTGTACGCGGCCGGCGAGGTCGCCTGCGTGTCCGTGCACGGCGCCAACCGCCTCGGCACCAACTCGCTGCTCGACATCAACGTGTTCGGCCGTCGCGCGGGCATCGCCGCCGCCGACTACGCCACCTCGCACGAGTTCGTCGAGCTGCCCGAGAACCCGGCCGAGAAGGTCCAGGCCCTGGTCGACGGCCTGCGCGAGGGCACCGGCACCGAGTCCGTGGGGCAGATCCGCAAGGAGCTGCAGGAGAGCATGGACACCAACGCCATGGTGTACCGCACCGGCGCCACCCTGAAGCAGGCGGTCGAGGACATCGCCGCGCTGAAGGAGCGCTACAAGAACGTCTCCATCCAGGACAAGGGCTTCCGCTACAACACGGACCTGCTGGAGGCCGTCGAGCTGGGCAACCTGCTCGACCTGGCCGAGGTGCTGGCCGTCTCCGCGCTGGCCCGCGAGGAGTCCCGCGGCGGCCACTACCGCGAGGACTTCCCGACCCGTGACGACGTGAAGTTCATGCAGCACACCATGGCGTACCAGGAGGTCGCCGCCGACGGCAGCACCTCCATCCGCCTCGACTACAAGCCGGTCGTCACGACCCGCTACCAGCCGATGGAGCGTAAGTACTGATGAGCACTCCGACCGTGGAGACGCACTCGGCCGCTCTGGACGCGGTCGAAGCCGGCGCCGTCCAGCCGATCACCGTCACCTTCCGGATCCGCCGGTTCAACCCGGAGGAGCACCCGGACCCGGTGTGGGTCGACTACCAGCTGACGATGGACCCCAAGGAGCGCATCCTCGACGCGCTCAACAAGATCAAGTGGGAGCAGGACGGCACCCTCACCTACCGCCGTTCCTGCGCCCACGGCATCTGCGGCTCCGACGCCATGCGGATCAACGGCCGCAACCGGCTGGCGTGCAAGACCCTGATCAAGGACGTCAACCCGGAGAAGCCGATCACGATCGAGGCCATCAAGGGCCTCACGGTCCTCAAGGACCTGGTCGTGGACATGGACCCGTTCTTCCAGGCGTACAAGGACGTCATGCCGTTCCTCATCACCAAGGGGAACGAGCCGACCCGCGAGCGCCTGCAGTCCGCCGAGGACCGCGAGCGCTTCGACGACACCACCAAGTGCATCCTGTGCGCCGCGTGCACGTCGTCCTGCCCGGTGTTCTGGAACGACGGCCAGTACTTCGGCCCGGCCGCCATCGTCAACGCGCACCGCTTCATCTTCGACTCGCGCGACGAGGGTGCCGAGCAGCGCCTGGAGATCCTCAACGACCGTGAGGGCGTGTGGCGTTGCCGCACCACCTTCAACTGCTCCGAGGCCTGCCCGCGTGGCATCGAGGTCACCAAGGCGATCCAGGAAGTGAAGCGGGCGCTCGTCACCCGCCGCTTCTGATCCCCGCCTGACAGCGGCGCAGGCCCCGCCCGATCCCCGGATCGGACGGGGCCTGCGCCGTTTCCTAGCGCAGCGCGCCGAGGTCCTTCGGGGCCGACCAGCCGCCGAACGTCACCAGGTGCCGGTCCGCGGTGACGGCCCACAGGTCCGGCTTGCCGTCCCCGTCGCCCGAGCTGCCGAGCGTCGGGTAGGCGTCGGTGGTGAAGCCGGTCGCGACCACGTTCGCCGCGGGGTCGGCGAGGGCGGAGAAGTCCAGGGTGCCGTCGGCCCGCTTCGGGACCGGGTGGGCGTGCAGCTCGCCGGTGGCCCGGTCACGCGCCCACAGGGCGAGGTTGCCGGCCGCGTCCGGGCCGGGGGCGATCAGGTCGTAGCCGCCCCAGGCACCGGAGGTGGTGAGCTTGCGGGCCTTCTGCCAGCCGTAGGCGAAGTCGCCTCCGGCGTGCAGCCAGAGGTTGCCGCCCTCCAGGGTCACCAGCGAGGGCTCGGTGCCCCCGTCGACGGGACCGAACGCGACCAGCTGGTCGGCCTTGGACCAGTCCTTGGCGAAGTCGGCGGGGCAGGCGGCGTCGGCACCGGTGTCGTCCACGCACTCGGTCGAACGGACGGCGCCGGTCAGTGCCTGACCGATCGAGCCGTAGTCGACGTTCCGGTGCAGGTAGAGGTAGCCCTGGCCGGGCTTGTGGATGAACAGGTCGTCCGCGGACGGCGCGTGGTCGTTCGACCAGCCCCGGTGCGCCACCTGGTACGAGGCCCAGCTCGTGCGGTCCGGGGCGGCGACCGCCCGGACGGTCGAACCGGGCGTGGTGTCGGCGGAGTTGACGCCGATGTACTGCAGGTTGCCCTGCGCGTCCGGCAGCAGGATGTCCGCGGTGCCGTCCCCGTCGACGTCGCCGAGGGTGCTCGGCGGGTTCGGGTTCGAGGGGGCGTAGAAGGAGTAGGACGCCTGGCCGAGGTTGCCCGCGTCGTCCAGCACCTGGACCTTGAGGTCGTTGGAGCCCCAGTTCAGGACCTTGAGGTCGAGCGTCACGGTGCCGTCGGCGCCGGGCTTGACGGCGTTCGGCGAGTCGCAACCGCCCACACCGAGGTAGTCGAAGCCGTACCGGACGCAGGCGACACCGGAGGCCGTCCCACCGGCCGGAGCGGGGTCGGCCGTCCTGATGACGAACGTCCCCTTCTGCCCCGCGTACTTGGTGGCCTTGCCGCTCGCCGGGAAGTCGGTCGAGGAGACCGTGGCGGTCGGCGACGTGGTGTCCACCGAGAAGTGGCAGTCCGCCGACGGGGCGGAGGCCTGCGTGCCCTGCAGGGCCCAGGCGTGCCAGGCGTAGCTGTGGCCGTCCAGCAGGCCGGGCACCTTGACGGAGGCCTGCTGGGCGTAGGCCTGGGCCTCACCGGTGTACACCGGAGCCTGGGCTCCCGTCGTCTCGTCCCAGACGCCGAACCGGGCACCGGCACCGGTGACCTTGGCCTTGAGCGTCGGGCCGGCCGCCGTCCGTCCGCTCCGAAGCGGAGCGGTCGTCGCGTCGCAGGCATTGGTCCGGTACTCGCCGCCCTGTTCCGTCCCCAGGACCTCCGGGGCGGTGTCGTCGGCCACCGCCGCCGTCGGGACGGCGAGCAGGCCCGCGGCCACCGCCGCCGCGGCCACCCCGCCGAGCCTGCGCAGGTACGTGTGCGTCATCAGGAAGTCCCCACCCCTTTGTCTGCAGATCTTTTCGATACGTGCACGAGCGGTGGAGATCCTGCCAGTGGGGACTGACAGCGGCAACGGGGATTCTCAGTCGGTGGCCGGTGCGCGGCGGGTGGCGCGCAGGCCGCGGAGGCCGATGGTGCCGACGGCGACGCCGAGGACGAAGGAGGTGACGGCGAGGAGGAGGTGGATCCAGAAGAAGGCGGTGGGCTGGGAGTGGTCGCCGTTGGTGAAGGCCTGGCCGCCGGAGTCCTTCCACAGGTTCTTGACGAAGGTGGTCCAGATGATCATCGACCAGACGCCGAAGGCGGTCAGGAACCAGGAGGTGCGGCGGCTGAGCTTCATGGGTGGTCCTCGACGGGGGTGTGAAGGCGGTGTGCGTCCCCAGTATGCGCGGGCCGCCGATCGGCGTACGGCGGGCCCCTCCTGCGGAGGACGGGCCCGGCGCGGCGGACGCGGGGGGCCCGGAATGGGTACGGTCTGCTGGTGCCCACTCCCCGTCACACGTTCGCGCGCCTGTGCGCCGCGGTCACCGCGGCCCTCCCGGTCCTGCTCGTCGCCCCGGTGGCGGTCGCGGCCCCGCAGCAGCCGCCCCCGTCCGCGGTCGGTGGTGACCGGCTCGGGAGCCCGGGGGTCCAGTTCGCCCCGTTGCCGGGGGCCCCGGCGCTGCCGGGCGATCTCACCGGCCAGTCCTGGATAGTGTCCGACGCGGTGTCGGGCGAGGTGCTGGCGTCCTACAACCCGCACCTCAAACTGCCGCCGGCGAGCACGCTGAAGATCCTCTTCGCGGACACCGTGCTGCCGAAGTTCGACCGCAACGCGGTGCACAAGGTCGCCGACGAGGAGATCCAGGGGATCGGAGCCGGCAGCAGCCTGGTCGGCATCAAGGAGAACCTGGAGTACCGGGTCGAGGACCTGTGGCGCGGGGTGTTCCTGAGCTCGGGCAACGACGCCGTGCACGTCCTGTCGCACATGAACGGCGGTGTCCAGCAGACCGTCGCCGAGATGCAGGCGCGCGCCGAGGCCCTGCAGGCGAGGGACACCCGGGTGGTCTCCCCGGACGGCTACGACATGGACGGCCAGGTCTCCTCGGCCTACGACCTGTCGCTGTTCGCCCGGGCCGGCCTGCGCAACGCGGACTTCCGGAGCTACTGCGCGACCCGGGACGCGATGTTCCCGGGCGCGGTCGACAAGAACACCGGTCAGCGCGGCAGCTTCGGGATCGCCAACACCGACCGGCTGCTGGGCAAGTACCCCGGGCTGATCGGGGTGAAGAACGGCACCACGACCAACGCCGGTTCGACGTTCGTCGGGGCCGCCGAGCGCGACGGGCGCACCCTGCTGGTGACGGTGATGCACCCGACGAGCTACCAGAAGGTGTACGACGAGACGGCCGCCCTGCTCGACTGGGGCTTCGCCGCGGCGGGCAAGGTCCAGCCGGTCGGCAAGCTGGTAGACGAGCTCCCGGCGGCCGGGGCCGAGCCGACCGGCCAGGCCGGCGGCACGGCGGGCGTGCCCGCGCCGCCGCCGCACCCCTCCCCGGCCGTCACCGGGCCGACCGCGGCGCCCGCGACCGCCGGGAACGACGGGTTCGGCCTCGTCGGCTGGTCGGTCGTCGTGCTGGCCGGGGCCGGGGCCGGGTACGGCGCACTGGTCCTGCGGCGGCGCCGCTCGGCGGGCTGACCGACCGCCCGACGGGTGGGCCCGGCCTCAGTCGCGGGGCCGGGCCTCGCCGTTCTCGGCGGCCTTCGCCGCGCTCCGCCCCGGGCCCGCCGCGGACTCCCGGGGCTCCGGCCCGTCCCCGTCCTCGGCCCGGGCCTCGGCCTGGTCGGCCGCCTCCAGCAGGGCCCGACCGTGCGCCCTGGTCCGTTCCCGGGCGGCCGCCGGGTCGGCCGTGGCGGTCCAGGCCACGCAGTACATCAGCAGCCGGCAGACGACGTTGATCCACAGCAGCAGCGCGACCGGTGTGGCGAACGCCCCGTACAGGCTCCGCCCGGCGACGGAGCCGAGGTAGGAGGCGAGCAGGACCTTCAGCAGTTCGAAGCCGACCGCGCCGATCAGCGCGCCGACCAGGACGTCCCGGCGGCGCTGGCCGGTGATCCCGGGGAAGGGCGCCAGCAGGTAGGCGAACAACAGCATGTCGCACCCTATGGCGATCAGCACGCCGACCCCGGTGAGCAGGTAGCCGCTGCCGAGGCCGATCGCGTCGGCGATCCGCCCGGCCAGGGTCGTCCCGGCCGCGGAGGCGGCGAGCGACAGCAGCGACACCAGGCCGAGCCCGCCCAGCACCACGACGTCCCAGACCTTGCGCAGCACCGGGTTGCCCTCCTCGTCGGGCAGCTGCCACACGTCCCGGATCGAGGTGCGCATGGTGTCCACCCAGCCGAGGCCGGAGAGCAGCAGCAGCGCCCCGCTGACCAGTCCGACCGTGCCCGCGCTGGCCACCAGGGACGGCAGGTCCAGCGCGTCCGAGATGCCCGGCAGCTGTTCGGAGATGCGCTCCTGGAGGTCGTGCACCCGGCTGTCGCTGAGTGTCGCGACGGCGATCGCCAGGCCGACCGTGAGCAGCGGGAACAGGGCCAGGAAGCCGAAGAAGGTGACGGCTCCGGCCAGCCGGTTGCCGCGGGCGGCGGAGAAGTACTCGTACACCCGGTACGGGCGGCTGCGCAGCACCCGAGTGACGAGCGGGCCGATGACCGGAAGGCGGGTCAGGAAGTCCACCCGACCGGTTATACCGGGCCGTCCCCCGAATGGCCGTCAGGCGCGGTGCCCGGAGCGGAAGTCCGGGGGCCCTACCGCTTGACGATCCGGCGGGCCTTCGCGAGGGCGCGGACGGCCTGGTAGGCGCCGTAGCGGCCGTGGCCGAGCAGTTCGGTGCGCATGCCGTCGACGCCGGCGGGCGGGCGGTAGCCGGCCGGGCGCAGCCGGGCGCAGTGCGCGGCGGCGCGGCGGAAGTACTCGCGCCGGTCGCCGGAGGGGACCCGGCCGGGCTTGGAGACCACGGTGTTGAGGTGGTGCAGCATCCGGCCGTAGACGACCGGGCGCCAGCGGTCGAGGTCGGGGCGGCGGTCGAGGAAGTCGAAGACCAGGTCGTACTGGGCGAAGACGTCGAAGTGCTTGCGGCTGGCGGTGGCCAGGATGTTGCCGCCCTCCTGGCGCTGGCGGTAGTGCACGCCGACCCGGTCGAGCAGGGTGATCCGGCCCGCGGCGAGCAGCGCCGGGTAGGTCCAGGGGGTGTCCTCGTAGTAGCCGGCCGGGAAGACCAGCCGCTGCTCGGTGACGAAGTCGCGGCGGTAGGCCTTGTTCCAGACGACCTGGAGCAGGTCGAGGAGGTCGGGGCGGGCGTCGAGGTCGAAGACGTCCGGGGAGGCGGCGCCGAAGACGTGCGCGGAGGCGGCCCGGGTGATCCGGCCGTCGGCGTAGGTGCGGGCGTAGTCGTAGACCAGGACGTCGGGGTCGCCGGTGGCGGCGAGCCGCTCGTCGATCGCCTCGAGCAGGCCGGGGGTGAGGGTGTCGTCGCTGTCGAGGAAGACGACGTAGTCCCCGGTGGCGACGTCCAGGCCGGCGTTGCGGGCCCGGCCGAGGCCGACGTTCTCCGGCAGGTGCAGCACCCGGACCCGGGGGTCGGCGGCGGCCGCCTCGTCCAGCAGGGCACCGCAGCCGTCCGGGGAGCGGTCGTCCACCGCGATCAGTTCGAGGTCCGGGCCGTCCTGGCCGAGGACCGAGTCGAGGCACTCGGTGAGGTAGTCCTGGACCTTGTACACGGGGACGATGAGGCTGAAGCGGGGCACGCGCCCCAGCGTAGTGGCCCCGGGGGCGGCCCCGGTCCCGGAGGTAGGATCGGGTCGCACGTACGCACCGTTCGAAATGCGGTCAGGCCCCCAGCGGGCTGCCTCGCTCCTTCCCAGAAAGGCCTGCGTAGCCGATGGCTCCCCGCCTCTCCATCGTCGTTCCGATCTACAACGTCGAGCGTTATCTCGTCGAGTGCCTCGACTCGATCGCGGCCCAGACCTTCACGGACTTCGAGTGCGTCATGGTCGACGACGGTTCGAAGGACGACAGCGCGGCGCTCGCCGAGGCGTACGCGGCCAAGGACTCGCGCTTCCGGCTGGTCCGCCAGGTGAACAAGGGCCTCGGCGCGGCCCGCAACACCGGGATCCGGCACATCGACCCGGACGCCGAGTTCCTGTGCTTCGTGGACAGCGACGACTCGATGCCGCCGAGCGCGTACGAGCTGATGATCAACACGCTGGACGAGACCGGCTCGGACTTCTGCACCGGCAACGTGCTGCGCTTCCGCGCCGTGGGCTACTACCAGTCGGGCGGCCACGTGAAGCCGTTCAAGGAGACCAGGCTCAAGACCCACATCACCGAGATCCCGGCGCTGGTCACCGACCGCACCGCGTGGAACAAGGTGTACCGCCGGTCCTTCTTCGACGCGGCCGACCTGCTCTACCCCGAGGGCATCCTGTACGAGGACGCGCCGGTCAGCGTGCCGCACCACTACCTGGCCACGAGCGTGGACGTGCTCTCCGAGCCGATCTACCACTGGCGCGAGCGCGAGGTCGGCGAGATGTCGATCACGCAGATGCGCACCAACCCGAAGGGCCTGATCGACCGCGTCGCCTCGGTCGAGCTGGTCCGCGGCTGGTTGAAGAAGCAGACCGAGCCGCGCTTCGCCCAGTACCTGCGCTCCTACGACGAGAACACCCTCGTCGAGGAGATCCCGATGTTCTTCTGGTCCGTCGTGGACGGCGACAAGGAGTACCGGGCCGCCTACGTCCAGCACGTCAGCCGGCTGCTCCGGTCGATCGGCCCCGAGCAGGTCCGCAAGCTGCGCGCGCCGCTGCGGCTGAAGTACCACCTGACCCTGGCGGGCCGGGTGGACGAGCTGGTCGACCAGATCAAGTACGAGGGCGAGAGCGGCGGCGGTGTCCAGGCCCGCGGTCTGCTGCGCCCGTACGCCGACTACCCGTTCCTGCGCGGCGGGCGCAAGAGCGTGCCGGCCGGCGTGCTCAAGCTGGACAACTCGCTGGTCATGCGCAGCCGGCTGTACGAGAGCGCCTGGGTGGGCGGCAAGCTGCAGCTGACCGGGCACGCGTACCCGGAGCAGCTGGGCGCGGCCAACAAGCACGACATGGTCCGCACGCTGGTGCTGCGCGAGACCAAGGGCCGCCGGGTGATCGCGGTTCCGATGAAGACCACGTACAGCCCCGAGGCCACGGCCAGCTGCAACCACGACCTGTACAGCTGCGACTGGTCCGGCTTCACCGTCTCGCTCGACCCGAAGAAGCTCAAGCACCGCGGTCAGTGGAAGGACGGGCACTGGCGCTTCCTGGTGGCCGGCGCGGGCAAGGGCGGGGTGTACAAGGGCCGGATCTCGGCCGGCTGGAGCGACACCGCGCAGTACGTCCCGTCGCACTGGGTCGAGCCGGACGTCCGGATCGTGCCGTGGGTCCGCGACAACTTCGTCTACCTGCGGGTGGAGACGGTCAAGGCCCGGGTGACCGGCCTGGCCGCGCACGCCGGCCGGGTGGAGGTCTCGGGCGCGGCCCGCTCCGGCGCGAGCTTCGCCGGGGCCCGGCTGCAGCTCACCCACGCCGAGTCGGACCGCGAGGTCACCGTCCCGGTGGAGCTGGGTGCGCCGGTCGGCTCGCTGCAGCCGTTCACCGCCTCCTTCGCGGTCGACGAGCTGACCGCCGTCCGCGAGGCCTGGGCCGAGCTGGACCCGGTGGCCGCCGAGCGCGCCCGCGACCGCTGGGACACCGCGCTGCTGCTGGCCGACGGCAGCGTCGTCCCGGTGGCCTGGGACGAGCGCAACGCGCCCGAGCAGCTGCACCTGCCGCTGAACCCGCAGGCCCCGGCCGGCCTGCGCCGGGCGCTCTACTCCAAGCCCTCCCCCGGCGGCTACCTGCAGTTCTCCGACCAGCTGCTGCAGCCGCTGGTGGACGAGGTGTCGGCGCGCGGCGCCGACGGCTTCCTGCTCAGCGGCTCGTTCCCGCTGCCCGGCGCGCACCTCTGGGAGCTGGTGGTCCGTCACCACTGGCGCGAGGAGGAGCACGTCTACCCGGTGGAGATCTCGGACGGCCGGTTCCGCACCGCGCTGCCCGCCGTGCCGACGGCCTCCTTCGCCGGCCGGGTGCCGTTCGCCAAGGGCACCTGGGACGTCTACTTCCGCCAGGTCGGCGCGCCGGTCGAGAAGCTGTCCGACGCCTCCGCGCAGGTCACCCCGGGCTGCTTCGACGCGCTGCCGCTGGAGGTGGAGTCCCGCGGCAAGCGCATCGTGCTGGAGCGCCGCTACCACGACGGCCTGTCGCTGGAGTCGCACGCGGCGCTGCTGCCCGAGGAGCGCTCCGGCTACCGCCAGCGCCAGCTGCGCAGCGTCGACTACCCGGCCGCCCGCCGCCTGCCGGTGCGCGACACGGTGCTGTACAACGCCGGCAACGGCAGCATGTACGCCGACTCGCCGCGGGCCGTCCACGAGGAGCTGGTCCGCCGCGGCCTGTCCCTGGAGCACCTGTGGGGCAGCGACGACATGCAGGTCGAGCTGCCGCAGAGCGCGACGGCGGTCCGGCTCTGGAGCCCGGAGTGGTTCGAGGCGCTGGCCACCGCCAAGTACATCGTGACCAGCACCCACCTGCCCGACTTCTTCGTCCGCCGTCCCGGCCAGGTGGTGCTGCAGACCTGGCGCGGCAGCCCGCTGAAGCAGGTCGGCTTCGACTTCGAGAAGGTCTGGTTCACCGACTCCAACTACCTCAAGGGCCTGGCCCGGGAGGTCCCGAACTGGAGCCTGCTGGTGGCCGGCAACAGCTGGTCGGCCCCGGTGCTGCGGCGCGCCTTCGACTTCAAGGGCGAGATCCTGGAGAGCGGTTCGCCCCGCAACGACCTGCTGTTCGCGGCCGACCGGGAGAAGACCGCCGAGCGGGTCCGGGAGCGGCTCGGCCTGCCCGAGGGCAAGAAGGTCGTGCTCTACGCGCCGACCTGGCGCGAGGACCGGCGCCGGCCGCAGGGCGGCTACCAGATCGACCTGCGGATCGACACCGCGGCGGCCAAGGCCGCGCTCGGCGACGACCAGGTGCTGCTGGTGCGCCGGCACACCATGATGTGCGGCCAGATCCCGGGCGCCGGCAACGGCTACATCTGGGACGTCGGCAGCTACCCCGACATGGCGGAGCTGCTGCTGATCGCCGATGTGCTGGTGACCGACTACTCGTCGAGCGCGTTCGACTTCGCGTCGACGGGCAAGCCGATGCTCTTCTTCACCCACGACCTGGAGCACTACCGCGACAACCTGCGCGGGTTCAGCCTGGACTTCGAGGCGGAGGTGCCCGGCCCGCTGCTGGCCACCTCCGAGGAGCTGGTCTCCGCGCTCGGCCGGGTGGACGAGGTCGCGTCCGAGTACGCGGACAAGGCCGCCGCGTTCCGCGAGAAGTACTGCGACCTGGACGACGGCAAGGCGGCGGCCCGGGTGGTCGACGCGATGCTCCGCACGGAGTAACCGCCGCGAACGGCCCGGGAGGGGGGGGGGCCCCCCCCCGGGGGGGGGGGGCCCCGGGGCGGGGGGGCCCCGGCGGGCGGTAGAAAAAAACCACAAAAAAACCCCGCGGGGAGTTTGAAAGAAAAACAAACCCCCACACCCAAA